>CAZEYH010000015.1:0-18143 GCA_964515895.1 uncultured Clostridiaceae bacterium
GGCTGCAGGTACTGCTGCTGCTATGCTTGCTGCAACCGGGAAACAACCTGAAATTACTGAATTACAAAGAGTACTGCGTGAAAACGGAGTTATATTAAGACCGGAGTTGTTTACAAGAAGAATATAAAAGTGATTTTGCAGTAAGGAGGTTACCTTACAATGGATAAGTCAGCAATCAGGAATTTTGCTATAGCTGCAAGAACACTGCTAAATGAGCAGGTTAAGGATAAATCTGCCCAGTATGGCATTACCGAAAAGGAAATAAAAGAAATAGAGTTGTTTGGTGATGGTTTCCGCGTGGGAGGTCGCACATATAATAAGACTACTCTTTCACAATACCGTCATCTAAAAAAGGAAATTGAAAACAGGGGCTTTAATAATGTAATAGAAGAGGTTGCTTACACTTGGTTCAACCGCATTATTGCCCTGCGCTTTATGGAAATTAACGGGTATATGCCCTTTAATATACATACTAAGGTTTTGGCGGGAGTAGATGGAAAAAATGAGCCGGAGGTTATACATGCTTCAAAGGATTTAGGAATTGTATCCCCACAAGTATATTATTCGCATTTTGACAAGGGCGATATAGAAGGTTTATATAAGATTATTCTTATAAACCTGTGTAACAAACTTTCCAATATCATGCCTGATATGTTTGAGGAAATATCAGATTATACAGAGCTTCTACTGCCTGACCATCTTTATACCGAAGGAGGTATAATAAACCTTCTTGTAAATGGAATTGATGAGGAGGATTTTAAGAACCAGGTTGAAATTATCGGATGGTTGTATCAATTCTATATCTCCGAGAAAAAGGCACAGGTAGATGAAGCTGTAGCAAAAGGTAAAAATGTTTCTAAAGACGATCTTCCAGCTAAAACTCAGCTTTTTACCCCAAATTGGATAGTTAAATATCTTGTTGAGAATTCATTGGGAAGGTTATGGCTTGAAAAAGGCGATGAAAACTCGCTACTTAAAGATGACTGGAAATATTATCTAGGTACAGAGCTTATAATCGATGAGAGCAAGATGTCACCGGAGGAAATAAGGATTATTGATCCCGCTTGCGGGAGTGGGCACATTTTGGTATATGCGTTTGATATCCTCTATGATATATATGCTTCCTGTGGATATGCAGAGAGTGATATTCCAAAGTTTATACTTGAAAAGAATCTTTATGGCATTGATGTGGATAAACGGGCAGCCCAGCTTGCTTATTTTGCTGTAATTATGAAGGCAAGGAGTAAAAACAGAAGGCTTTTTAGGAAAGAAGAGCCGATAAATGTAAACATTTGTGCTATTATAGAATCTAATAGTATAATTTCAATGAAAAGATCTTTGGAGAGTCAATTGAAGTTTGATGACCAAAATAAATTAATAGCTGATTATTTAGTAGAAACTTTCAAAGATGCTCGTGAGTATGGATCTATTTTAAAGGTTAAATCTATGGATTATAATGGACTTCTAGACTATATCAAGAGAATCGGATATGTTCAACAAGGACAAATGGATATATTTGATACAGCGTTCATTGACAGAGTTTTGAAGGACATGCCTGATATTATTAGGCAAGCAAAAATAATGTCACAGAAATATGATGTTGTTGTGACAAATCCGCCATACCTTGGGAAAGGAATGTCACCTTTACTTTCACAGTATGTAAAGGATAATTATCCTGATTCAAAATCTGATTTGTTTGCGGTATTTATGGAAATACCCCTACTTAAATCAGATGCTTATCTAGCTATGATAAATCAACATAGCTGGATGTTTTTGTCAAGCTATGAAAAGTTAAGGCGAAAAGTAGTGCAAGAAAAAACCATAGCTTCAATGCTCCACTTAGGCCCTCGTGCTTTTGAAGAAATTGGAGGAGAAGTAGTTCAGTCTACGGCATTTGTATTGAAAAATAGGAGCTTGCCCGGTTTTATAGGTGAATATGTAAGACTTGTGGACTTTGGGACAGCTGCTGAGAAAGAAAAAGGGGCATTACATGCTATTGAGGATAAAAAATGTGGATTTAGGTTTAGCAGAAATACTGAGAATTTTGAAAAAATACCCGGAATGCCTATTGCTTACTGGGTGAGTGAGAATTTTAGTAGAAACTATAATAACAAAATGATGTTAAGTGATGTAATGCAGATAAAACAAGGACTTGCAACAGGAAACAATAATTATCATTTAAAAATATGGTATGAAATAAAATTTAATGAAATCGGGTTTGGATTCAAAAATATAAATAGTTTTCATAATTCTAAGAATAAATATGCTCCTTACAATAAGGGTGGAGACTTTAGGAAATGGTATGGCAATGGTGAATATGTTATTAAGTTTGATGAAAAGAATTATAACATTTTATTAACAGTTGGAAATCACCTTCCTTCAAGAGATTACTATTTCAAAGATGGTATTACATGGACTTTAGTATCAACTAGAAGTTCGTTTGGTGCAAGAATTTCTAATCAGGGTTATGTATTTGATGTTGGAGGTTCAAGTGGATTTTCAGAACATAATTTGAATAGCTTTCTGGGATTCTTATGCTCCAAGGTTGCATATAGATATCTTGAAGTGCTAAACCCAACAATAAATGTTCAGGTTGGAAATTTGAAGAATTTGCCATATAATGAAAAAATAATTTCGGATGTAAGAATTGATCGACTCGTTTCCAAAAACATAACTATATCTAAATCCGACTGGGACGACTTCGAAACTTCTTGGGACTTCAAGGTTCACCCTCTTGTCAGGTACAAGGCCAGTAGGATAGAAGAAGCATTTGAAAACTGGGCTGCAGTTGCAGAGGAGAGGTTTAATCAGCTTAAAGTCAATGAAGAAGAACTAAACCGTATATTCATAGAAATCTATGGTTTACAGGGTGAGCTTACCCCGGATGTTGCAGAGGAAGATGTAACTGTTCGTCGTGCAGAGCTTGACCGTGATATTCGATCTCTTATCTCTTATGCTGTTGGCTGTATGTTTGGACGCTACAGCTTAGATCGGGAAGGGCTTGTTTTTGCCGGCGGGAAATTTGATAAAGAGGCTTATAATATATTTATTCCTGATGAGGATAATATAATTCCTGTTACTGACCAGGATTTTTTTGAGAATGATTTAGTATCTAGATTTATAGAATTTATAGAAAAGGTTTATGGTGAAGAATATCTTGAGGAGAATTTGGATTTTATTGCAAGAGCATTAAAACCTACATCAAACAAAACAGCAAGACATATAATAAGAGAATATTTCTTTAATGACTTTTTTAAAGACCACTGCAAGATTTATAAGAAGAGACCCATCTACTGGCAGTTCGATACAGGTAGAGATGGGGCCATGAAGGCTTTGGTATATTTACATCGTATGGATGAATATACCCCGGCTCGTATAAGGACCGACTATCTCCATCCCTTGATGCGAGCCTATGAAGGTGAAATAAAGAGAATAGAACAGATACCTGAGGATACTCTTACGACAGCTGAAAAAGCTTTCTACCGAAAGCAAAGGGAAGACTTTCAAAAGAAGACTACCGAGATAATGAAATATGACCCTATTATCGCTCATGTCGCGAACCAACGAATTAAATCGGATCTTGATGATGGCGTTAAGGTTAATTATGCAAAATACCAAAATGTTAAGATAAAGGAGAATGGTAAATCTTCAGTTACTGCAAACCTACTGACAAAGATTTAAAGTGTATCATCAAAATCAAAAGGCCTATAGAATATGAGAAACTATGAGTATTTTGAATAAAGCCGAATTGGATATGAGGAAGGCTAATGGAATGCTAATGAGAAGCGATGTAAACCGCTAACACTATGCATATTTACCATAAAGTGTATGGCGTTTAAACTTGCAATTTATACAAGCTGACGTCTATTGCTTAGACTGTGGAATTTCCGGAATTTATGATACAATATAGTAAATGCTTTTTCAACGTATCAACTATAATTTTTATTGGAAGGGTTGGAAAATGCAAACCTTGCTCTTATGCAATCCAACGCATTGGTAAATGTTATAGGTAATGCATTGGTTGCACATTAATTATATTAAAGATTAATTTAGAGGAGAGATAAAATAGACACATGGCAAGATATAGTTCAAATTTAAAGGACATGCCATTGCTCTTTAATGAAATGAGAAAAGCAGCATCTTTAAAGGTTAATGGCTTTGATGATAGTGAAATAATACAAAAATCTGAAGCAGAAAACATTTTTCAGGTAGCAAAAGAAAGAAGGAAACGAGAACTTGCTACTAAAATATTGACTCGTTTGGGGACTTTATCCCCCGAATTATTGGATGCATTGGCAAATGGTAATATACAGACATCTAAAGCAATTGCTCTATATGCACTTTTAAATACTGATATATTATTTTTTGAGTTTTTTCAGGAAGTCTATGCCGATAAATACAAAATAAATGATCCCTTTATTAATGATTCGGATATTATGCTTTTCTTCCATAGAAAAACCGAAACCAGTAAAATAGTTGCTAGTTGGAAAGATAATAATCTTCGTCAATTACGAAATGCTTATAAAAAAGCTTTATTAGAATCAGGTTTTGCAAAAGCACAATTTTCCTGTTTGGAAATAACTCCACCATTTATAGAAAAAGAAATTATTGGTTTATTGCCTAAACAGTACAAGAACGCAATGTGCCTTGAATATTGAAAGCAGGTGAGATAATGACCATACACGAAAGACTGGATAAGATATTGCCAGAAATCTCAAAAAAAGAGTTTCGTGAAAACAGGGGAACGGGAAACGAAATAAATTTTCATATATTTGACTATGACCCGAAGGATGAGCATATTGTCAGGGGACATATCGATTTTCTTGCAAAGCAGCTGCCTTGTATTAAAATCTTTGACCTTTATACAATCATGATCGATATCCTTCGGGAAAAGGGTTATTTGGAGAGAGTGTTTCAAATGGAAGCAGCAAAGGGGTCAAAGGCAATAATCAATCCAATAAAAAAGACTCTTCGCCTTACCCTTTCTAATGATTTAATTGTTGAGAAAATTAAAAATAACGTTACAGATGATAATATAGTATTCCTAACCGGAGTGGGTAAAGCATTTCCATTTATAAGATCCCACACCATATTGAATAACTTACATTCGTCAATAAATACACCACTTTTAATGTTTTTCCCAGGAACATATGATGGATTGTCTCTTAAATTGTTTGATGAAATTAAGGATGATAATTATTATAGAGCCTTTAAATTAATAGAGAGATAATATAGAAGTAACATGGAGGTAACCGGGAGATTGCCGAAAGCTAATCGAGAATTAATAGAGAGTCAATAGGGGTATAATAAAGAAGTAATGAAGTAGTGATAAGAAGCAAGGGGGAATATTGAGTGAATATAAAAAGCATGTTTAAGAGTGACATCACCAGGGAGATTCAAGGGGTTATAAAGGTTGATCAGCAGGATGAAGAGATAATCCATAATGACCTTAAAGAATACGTAGTCACTCGAGAACTTTACAAGAATCTTGATACATTCTTTAGTGCATATATAAAGAGCATAAATAGTCGAACTGATAAAATTGGATGCTGGATTTCAGGGTTTTTTGGAAGCGGCAAATCTCACTTTTTGAAAATCCTTTCATATCTTTTAAAAAACATTGAAGTAAAAGGGAAAAAAGCGGTTTCTTATTTTGATGATAAGATAGACAACCCTGTTCTTCTTGCAAATATAAAGCTTGCGGGGAGTATAAGCAGTGATGTTATTCTCTTTAACATCGACTATAAAGCAGATTCTGACTCTAAGTTAAATAAAGATGCCATTGTTAATGTTTTTATGAAGGTTTTTAATGAAATGCAGGGTTTTTGTGGAAGTATGCCTTGGGTAGCAGAACTTGAATACCAAATGACTAGAGAAGGAACCTTTGAAGCCTTCAAACAAAAATTCTATGAGATTTCCGGTCAGCATTGGGAAGACGGCAGAAATGATTTCTACTTTGAAGGGGATAGTATTGTAGAAGCACTATTTCAGACAACAAAAATGAGCGAGGAGTCTGCACGAAACTGGTATGAAAAATGCGAGTCTACGTACTCTTTATCTGTTGAGAAATTTGCCAAAAGAGTACGTGAATATATAGAAGAAAAGCCAAGGAACCACCATGTAGTTTTCTTGTGTGATGAAATAGGACAATATATTGGCGATAATACCGACTTGCTTCTTAATTTACAGACGGTAGTTGAAGCACTTGGAACACAGTGTGGGGGTAAAGCTTGGGTTGTATGTACTTCCCAGCAGGATATAGATAGTATTGTTAAAGTAAAAAGTGATCAGTTCTCTAAAATTCTTGGACGTTTTGATACAAGACTTACTCTTTCCAGTGCTAACGTTGACGAAGTCATTAAGAGAAGATTGCTGGAGAAAAAAGATGCTGCAACTGAAACCTTAGAGCTTTACTTTAGTGATAAAGAAGCTATACTAAAGAATCAATTTTCATTTTCTGCAGATTCAGCGGAAATGAAAATCTATAAGGATGCATCGGATTTTTCGGCAGTTTATCCTTTTGTACCCTATCAATTTCAGCTTATACAATCCATATTCAATGGAATTAGGTTACATGGTGCAAGCGGTAAGCATTTATCCGAGGGGGAACGAAGTCTGTTAAGTGGTTTCCAAGAATCCGTAATAAAGTACCTTGATAATGAATTGGGAACTCTAATTCCACTCTATGCATTTTATGAAACAATTGACAAATTTGTAGACCATAATATAAAGATAGTTATTACTAGAGCAGAAGGAAATGACAGACTTGAAAAGCCTTTTGACATCCAGGTTTTAAAAGTCCTGTTTATGCTTAAATATATTCAGGAGTTGCCGGAAAATGTAGATAATCTAGCTGCAGTTATGCTGACTTCAGTAGACCAGGATAAACTTGTCCTGAAAAAGCAAATTGACGCTGCACTTAGGCGTCTTGTAAAAGAAACCTTGATACAGAAAAATGGTGATGTATATATTTTTCTAACTAATGAAGAACAGGATATAAACAAGGAGATTCAAAATATAGCTATCGATTCGGGTGAACTCATTGATAAAATAGGTGATGAAATATTTAGCGGTATATATCCTGATCGCAAGTACAGGTATTCAAGATATGATTTTGGATTTAACCAAATTATTGATGATAGACCTCGTGGAAGTCAGAGAGAAGAGATTACTTTAAGAATAATTACCCCCTATTATATCGGAAATAAAAGTGATACAGCACTAAAATTGCTTTCATATGATGAAAAATCTTTGGTGTTCAAGCTTCCAGATGACACAAGCTTTATTGATGAAATGGAAAGTGCGATGAAAATAGATTTGTTCCTCAGGCGTAAAAGCGGAGTTTTGGTATCAGAGGAAGTTGAAGTCATTAAGGCAGTTAAGGGGGCAGAGATTAGGACCAGAATAAACAGAAGTCGTGACCTTCTTATTGAAGCAATAAAAAAAGCTGATGTTTATGCCATAGGACATAAGCTTGATATACGGGAAAAGGGCGTTCAGGAAAGAATATCCGATGGATTCAAGGTACTTATTGAAGGTATATATACAAAACTAGGATATATTAAGGAATTTATAGATAATACTTCCGAACTTGCTGGACTTCTTACTAAATATAATAGAAAAATTAAATTTGATAATATAGAAGGAGATGAGCACCCTAACAGGCTGGCCATAGAGGAACTGTCCGGTTTTCTCATTAGAAACAGCGAGAGAAACATCCCTACTACTGTAAAAACTATACTAGACTTATATTCCAAGGCACCTTATGGTTATCGCGAACTGGATATCCAAGGTCTTATTGCTACACTCCTTCGTGAGCAGGAAATCCGTCTGATTTATGGCAGCGAATATATTGAAGCCACTAATCTTCAAATAATAAACTACCTTACTAAAAGAGATTTTGTCGAGCGTGTGTTGATAAAGATTAGGGTAAAAGTATCCTCACAACTGCTTAATAATGTGAAAATACTTGCAAAGGAACTCTTTAATCGAACTGCACTCAAAAATGATGAAGACGGACTTATGTCAGATTTTAGAGAACTATGTCAAGGTGAATATGATACTATAATTGATTTGCTGGGTGAATATAAGGTGGCTTCTTATCCGGGCAAACAGATTTTGGAACAAGGTAAAAAAATGTTTTATGAAATAATAAGAATTAAAGATTCAACTGAATTTTATAGTCGGATAAATGAGCTTTTCGATGTCCTCCTTGATTATGAGGAAAAAGCATCAGATGTAAAAAAATTTTTCGAAGGAAACCAAAAGGAAATATTCAATAAAGGACTTAGAATGGTTTCTATATTTGAAACAAATCGTACTTATTTTACCGACAGTACCGAGGCTGTCCGGATAATCAAAGAAATTGAAGCTATAGTAAAGTTACCTTCACCTTACTCGCAGATAATCAAGCTTCCTGATTTAACAGCCAGATTTAGTGAAGAATTCGCATTATTGTTAGAGAAAGAATGTGCTCCGGTAAAGGAAATTATCGAGAACGATTATGAAAAAATAAAAAAAGAGCTTGACACATATTCATCAAGTGAAAAGCTTCGAGAAGAATGTAATAATGAGTTTAATAGCCTACTGTATAGGATTAACCATGTAAATAATATGTATGAAGCTATTGCTATGAAGACTGAAAGTGAAAGACTTAAGTTGCGTTTGAATGAGAAAATACTTAAGGAATATGCACAAAAAATTAAAAAGATTAAGGATAATAATGGGGATACTGGTATTGGTGAAGCAGGTGTGGGTAAAAAACCTTTCAGTGGCTATATTGTGGGTAAGACTGTAAGCATGAGTATAAATAAATTGGTTCCCCAAACCAGGTTTATTAGAAATGACGATGATATAGAGCAATTTTTGGAAGAGATAAAGCAAAAACTTAAAAGTAAATTGTCGGATGATACTATTATAAAGTTGCTGTAGAATGACAGATCTATATTTGATTTAAGAAAGGTAAAGAAAAATATGGTAAACTTAGAATTGGAAACTAGATTATTTAGAGATTACTTGGAGGTTATTCGGGAAATAATTGAATATTCAAAACCATATTAAACTGATATTTATTGCAGGTGGTATTAGATGTAGGAGTTGATATACATGAATCTGAATGAAGTGAAAAATGTATTAAATAATATGCTTTCTTCTAAACCTAAAGAAGGTCAGAAAAGAAATATTGTCTTTTGGTATGATGATGAGGGACAATTTAAGGATAGAGTTGCTGAATTAGAGTTGGTAGAATCAGCAAAGCTTTTAACTATAAATAATAATTCTTTTTATATAAAATACTTAGTTGAGATAGAAGAACCGGAAACAAATTTTCTCATATATTCATCTTGCTCAAAACCGGAGCCTAGGGATAATTTCCTTATTGATGTGCTTAAATATTCACAGGAATTCTCTGCTGATGCTGCTGCTGTAATTATGAGAGACTTAAAAATCGACCCCTCTCTTCGCTCTGCAGTAAAGAAATATAAAGATTTTTTTGGAAATAAGATAAGGTATAGAAAATTTACTTCTTATGGAATTACTAAATACAATGAACAGGTAATAGATACTGCTGTACTTTCTGTACTGTTGAGGCTTCCTGCATCTGACCTTGAAGGGGTATTTAAAACCGTGTTAACTGATGGACTTTTAGGTGATGGCAAGTTAATTACTGAAATTAATAAATTCGGTGATATGGACGCATTTTGGAGATTGGCAGCAGATTTTTATTCTTACCCACTTAAAGATAAGGATCTAAAACTTCTTGCTATTTCTATGTGTCTTAAGCACATGTCCGTTAATTATACAGGCAGTATTCCTGAAAACCTGAAAAAATTCATTGAAGGAAATGCATCTAATGCCTTTATTCTTATTGAAAACTTTATGAACAGAAAAGATTATACTAAATTTGCCGACAGTATTGCAGAAGAGATTAATATGGCTTCTTTAATAGAAAGAACTGATACCTGGCATTTTATGCAGGCTGATACATTTCCTCTATTTGATAGGGAGATAATTAGGAGAATATTGGATAACATTACTCATAAAGCTGGTGAATATGAAAAATATATAGAGCAAATAAAAGAAAGACAAAAGAAACATTTTTATAAGACTTTTGAGAATCAATATTCAGCACTTTATTATGCCGCCAGGCTTCTATCCCTGGAACAAAAGTGTGAAAAAGAGATTAAAGGCGGTAGTGCCATTGACCTGTATGATAGGTATAAAAACGAATATTATCTGTTTGATACATACTATCGAAAATTCATACTTCACTATGACCATATACAAGCTAATGATATGTTTCTGCCTTTATTTGAACTTATTGAGAATACTTATGTTAACTTTTTCCTTTCAGAATTATCAATAAAATGGGAAACAGCAACCAAAGAGTTGAAATCGCAGTGGATACTATTCTCTGAAGTATCTCAATATCAATTCCATAAAAGAATTGTATCCTCTTATATGGAGAGAAAGGAAAAGTTGTTTGTAGTTATTAGCGATGGGTTACGTTATGAGGCAGGGAAAGAGCTTTGCGAGCAGCTAAATATTGAACATAAGGCAATGGTAAACATTGAGACCATGTTTGGTGTGATACCTTCTTATACTGCTCTTGGAATGGCGGCACTGCTTCCCGGTCAAGAGATTTCATACTCGGATACAGGGGAAGTTTTAATAGATGGATTACATACAAAGAGCATGGAGAATAGGGCTAATATATTGAAAAATAAACATCCCGATTCTCTATGCATTAGTTTTGATGAAATAAGAAATATGTCACAGGACGAATTAAGGGCTTTAACTGTGGGACAGGATTTAATTTATGTCTACCATAATACTATTGATGGTTGTGGAGATAATTCCGCAACGGAAAAGCAGGCATTTGAGGCTGTAGAACAGTCTATAGATGAGCTTACCTGGCTGGTAAGAAAGCTTAAGAATGATGGCAATGCTACAAATATTTTAATTACCGCGGATCATGGCTTTATTTATCGCCGAACAAAACTTAAAGAGAGTGATAAAACTCCCAAGGAACTTATACCTCACCTTATTGCAAGAAGACGTTTTATACTAACCACAGATAAAAAAGATATTGATGGTAGCAGTCGTTATTCTATGGACTATCTTATTAAAGATTCATTTTTAAAAGCTATAATACCCAAAGGAACAAATTGTTATAAGGTATCCGGTTCCGGCAGTAACTACGTCCATGGAGGGACTTCCTTACAAGAGGTTGTTATTCCTGTTATTAGATTTAAAAATGACAGGAGCAGCAGCGATAAACTGAAAGCTAAAAAAGTATCTATATCCTTGACCTCCCTTACTAGGAAAATTACAAGTATGATAACCTATCTGGAGTTTTTTCAAAACGAGGTTGTAGAAGATAAATGGATCCCTATCCGCCTGAAAGCTTATTTTATTGATGAGAATGGAAACCGTATCTCGAATGAAAATATTATTATTGCCGATAGCCGCTCTAAGGATTTTGAACATCGGACATTTAAAGAGAAGTTTACTCTGCTAGGCGGTAAATATGATAAAACAAAACCCTATTATCTTGTCCTTATTGATGAAGATGATAAAATTGAAGATGAGTACCTTAAGATAAAATTTAACATAGATTTGATTTTCAATGATGATTTTGGTTTTTAAAAAGGCTAGAGAACACTGACTTTCTAATGCATATATAAGACCATATTTGCACAGCATTACAATTATTCAGCCTCATTATCATCTATACACAAATCTATTCCAATTCTTATCCTCTCATCTGTTATTGTGAGTGCCAGAATTATATTCCTAATTAAATTATTGGTTTTTCGTAATTCTTCAAAAGTCTCAATAGTATTAGAAGTATTATTGCATTTTGCCAATTTCTTAAGCCTTTTTACTTCTATCTTAAGTATTTCAGCTAGAGACTCATCAAAATTGATAGCAGTTTTAATCATTTTTTCACCAATTAATTTATTGTTTATTTTTCTCTTAGCCAAAACTATTCACACCCCATACAATGTCTTCTTATAATTTTCTTATAATTAGGCTCCATTTGCTAAATTACGTCGGAACAGTTGTCCTATACATTAATAAGTCAAAAGGATATAAAACAAGTTAAGAACTAACTAACTAGACCTTGTTATGAGACAGGGTCTAGTTAGTTAATAGGCAAACTAACAATCTTTACATTTTTTGTCGATTAGTTCAAGAATGTTTTCAAATTTAAATTGTAATAGCATTTCCTTTTTGATAACATCTCTTAATGTTCTTTCAACACTTTTGTCTATGCATAATAATTCTTGTAATTTATCACAGCTACCATGTTTTAAAATTTCTTGAATCTTTTCTGCCTCAGCATTCATAATATGGGCAAGACTGAGTTCTTCAAGCGCAACTGAAACAAGTAATAATTTTATAGTTTCTTCAAATGATATTTCTATTTTAGGTTTAATATCAGGAATTGTAGGCATACTCACTAAAATCACCTCCTTCTGATAACATATTATGTTAATTAAATAATAAGAGTGAATACTTCATAATAAATTATTCGGAATGCTTACGGTATATGGTATAATGTATTTTAAGAAATATTATTACAATTGTTAGCGGAATGTTGACTATGAAGTGAATAAATTTAGAAAAAAATATAGGATGCCAGATGAAAAAAGATAGAAATAATGCTAATATCAGGGGGGAAGAGATGAAGTATCCTTCACGTAAACAGCTGGTTTGGTGGTTGTATCAGCATGACTTAGAATTGATTAACAGCCCTGCTAGGAAGAGTCAGGATCATTTTATTATTCAAGCAATATTTGGGAGTGCTTTTTTGGTTTTGACCGGGGGACAGTTCCTTTCCGGCTTTGCTATTTATTTGGGAGCATCCGATAAATTAGTAGGATATATTCCTTTAATTGGCAGCATATGTGGCATTTTTTTGATATTTTTAAGTCTTTTTATTGAGCAGTTTTCAAATAGAAAAAAATTGGTTCTGGCTTTTAATTCCATTACCAAGCCTCTAATTATTTCTATAATACTTATTCCGTTGTTTATTCCTAAACGCTTTCAGGTTACGGTGCTATTTGTAATTTTAATTATTGCATATATGCTGAATGCTATGATGGGATTAGCCATTAACAGTTGGTTTGTCAATGTTATTCCATCCCAAATAAGGGGACGTTATTTTTCCATTCGGCAAATTTATGCAGTTTTTGTATCGGTTCTTCTTCCAATTATAGCCGGGGGAATTTTAGATGCGGTGTCTGATCCCTATATAGGATTTGTAATTCTTTATTGTATGGCTTTTGTTTTAATTTTAGGAGAGAATTATGCCTTTCGGAACATTGAAGATACCACAGTAGAAAATATTGGAAGAGATAATATTAGACTGAAAAATGTATTTTTGATTCCTGTTAAAAATAAGGAGTTTATGGAATATACAATTATGTTGGCTATTTTTTATCTGTTTTTATATCTCTCGGTATCTTTTTCACAATTATATATGATTCGTTATCTGAAGCTATCTCATACCTTTATTGCTTTTATGACCATGATAAATGCGCTTCTGCAAATTTTTCTGTATTCCCAATGGGGAAAGTTTGGGGACCGCTATGGCCATAAATTTGTCATGGAAGTTTCAATATGTTTTTTTGCTGTGCAAATGGCTTTATGGGCATTAGTATCTCAAAGGACTATGTATATTTGCATTCCTTTGGTATATGTTGTTGCCTCTATTTCCAACTCCGGTTTTGCGGTTGGATCATTTAACAGACGCTATGATATCATACCTGAGAAGGGAAGGAGTTTGTACGATGGCTTTTTCTCTATGGTTGTCGGATTAGTGTTGCTTGTAGCTCCTTGGATTGGAAGCAAAATGAGAGAATTGTTTGTAGATTTGCCTTATGTGCAGCAGAATATAGAGTTTGGCGAGTTTAGAATTGGTTTTGCAATATCTGCTTTAGGGCTTATGCTATTGCAGTTATATAAACTGATTCGCAAACATACCTACATTGGCATTGGAAAAACAATTGATAAATATGAAAATTAGATATAATGATTTACAGGGAAGAGAATTTATTTTCATTCACATTAAGCAAAAGTATGTTTGTATAGAAATTACACATCTTCAGATAATATTAATGAATAAAATTTAGGATGTGATAGTTTGTCAAATGAGCATAAGCATAAATGGACCAATAAACTGATAAAGGAAAAATCTCCATATTTGCTTCAACATGCCTATAATCCTGTAGATTGGTATCCTTGGAGTCAGGAAGCCTTTGATAAGGCAAGACAGGAAAACAAACCAATTTTCCTTTCTATCGGCTATTCCACCTGTCACTGGTGTCATGTGATGAGAAAAGAATCTTTTGAGGATGCAGAAGTTGCACGTGTTATCAATAAATACTTTATAGCAATTAAGGTAGATAGGGAAGAACGACCTGATATTGATCATATTTATATGACTGCATGCCAAATGTTAACAGGTAGTGGTGGCTGGCCTCTTACTGTTTTCATGACACCTGATGCCAAACCTTTTTTTGTTAGCACATACTTTCCGAAGAAAGATAGGATGGGTATGCCGGGGTTAATAACTATCATGGAAAGAATCAATTATGCATGGGAAAACAATAGAGAGGGTCTTATAAGAACTGCTGATGAAATAGCAAGCATATTGTCCGGTGAAGATAGATCTAATATGGAAATGGGGGTTATAGACAGGGGTATAGATAAAAAAGAAGAAATAGATAAAAATGACGACTTATCTTATAAAGAAATCACTTATGCAGCTTATTCCAACTTTAAAAACAGTTTTGATCATATGTATGGAGGATTTGGTAGTGCACCTAAATTTCCTTCTCCACACAACTTATATTTCCTATTAAGATATTGGTATGTAACCGGTGAGAAATTTGCCTTAGAGATGGTTACTAAGACATTGGATGCTATGTATAGGGGAGGGATCTACGATCATATAGGTTTCGGTTTTAGCCGTTATTCTACCGATAGAAAGTGGTTAGTTCCTCATTTTGAAAAAATGTTATATGACAATGCTCTATTAGCTATAGCTTATATTGAAGCTTGGCATATAACAAAAAACACTAACTATGCTAATACAGCAATAGAGATATTTACTTATGTATTGAGAGATATGACTTCAGAAGAAGGAGGTTTTTATTCTGCAGAAGATGCCGATTCTGAGGGAGTAGAGGGAAAGTTTTATGTCTGGAGTCCTGATGAAATAAAAGAAGTGCTGGAGGAATCTGATGGTGAAAAATTTTGCAGATATTACGATATTACCCCGAAGGGAAATTTCGAAGACAAGAACATCCCTAATCTTATTAATCAATCAATATCAGACAATTCGTTGAATAAATATGGTACTTATGCTTATATTAATTCAAAAACAGATGCAGATGATAATTCTAATATTAATATTAATAAAGAGATATACTTTATTGATAGCTGTCGGCAAAAGTTATTTCAATACAGGGAAAAAAGAATACACCCACATAAGGATGATAAAATACTTACTTCATGGAATGGCCTTATAATTGCAGCAATGGCAGTAGGAGGAAGAATCCTTGAGGAGAGTAATTATATTAAGGCAGCCGAAAGGGCAGCGGAATTTATCTTTACTAACCTTATTAGAGATGATGGAAGGCTTATGGCTCGTCATCGTCAGGGCGAAACAGCATATCCGGGATATATAGATGATTATGCTTTTTTTATATGGGGCTTAATAGAGTTATATGAAGCTACTTTTAAACCATTTTATTTAAAGAAGGCGATCGAATTAAGTAATGCTATGATGAAACTATTTTGGGATAATAGAGAAGATGGATTCTTCATGTACGGTTCGGATAGTGAACAGCTTATAGCTAGACCCAAAGAAGCATATGATGGTGCAACACCATCAGGTAATTCTGTTGCGGCTTTAAACTTTATTCGACTTGCAAAACTTACCGGGAATCAGCAGTTTAGTGAAATATCATTTAAAATATTCAAAGCATTTGAAAAAGAATTGGAAAATGCTCCGACAGGTTATGCGTTTATGCTTTCGGCACTAATGCATTTATACCATCCTTCAGATGAAATTGTACTTGTGGCGGACAATATTTTGGATAATGTGTATGATAATGAATGTATTAAAATGATTGGTATTATCAATAAAAAATATAATCCATTTATGTCAGTGTTGTTATATTCGAAAGAAAATATGGAACTATCTGATTTTGTGCCCTATATAACAGATTATAAAACTATAGAAGGAAAAACTACAGCATATTTGTGCAGAAATTTTACTTGCAAGCCACCGGTAAATGATAGTAACAAGCTTAGAGCAACGCTTGAATCAAATCAAATTAAAAATATTGATATCCATTAACCAACGTGATATATTTTAAGTGTATAAAAATTTAAAATAGAAAGAGGGCGAAATATGTTTTTGGATATTGATACTCCTTCAATAGTAATTGATATTGAAAAGGTTAAGAGAAATTTAAAGAATATGGCTGATCTCGCCAAAGCATCTCAATGTGATTTAAGACCTCATATTAAAACCCATAAAATTCCCGAGCTTGCAAAAATGCAACTTAAGTATGGTGCAAAAGGAATTACATGTGCTAAGATATCTGAAACAGAAGTGATGGCTGATGCCGGTTTATCTGACATATTTATAGCTTATCCGTTAATAGGAGCCCAAAAAGTAGAAAGAGCTATAAATCTTTCAAAAAGAATAAGGCTAATACTAGGTGTGGATAGCGAGGAAGGTGCACTTGCACTATCTGAAGCTGCACAAAAGGAAGGAATAACATTAGAAGTTAGAATGGAAATTGATGTCGGACTTAAACGTACAGGTGTACCCTATGGTAAAGCAGTTGCTTTTGGAAAATGGCTTAACGGGCTACCGGGTATTTCATTAACAGGAATATATGGTTACAAAGGATTAATAACAAAAAAGGCTAACATGGAAGATGGTGATCTTTGTGGAAAGCAGGAAGGTGAAGAACTTTACCAGATTGCTGAAAAATTAAGGGATGAAGGAATAAATATAAGGGATGTTAGTGGAGGCTCTACCCCTACAGGAAGATATGTAGCAAATGTAGAGGGCATTACAGAAATAAGACCGGGTACATATATATTTAATGATACTATGCAGGTAAAGAGCAAAACAGTACCAATGGAAGACTGTGCAGCTTCTGTATTAGTGACTGTAGTGAGTACGCCTTGCACTGAATATGCTGTTATTGACGGAGGAAGTAAGACTTTTTCAACAGATACACCTTTAAAGGTAGCTCCTTACTTTTTTGAGGGATATGGAAGTGTTGTAGGAAATAGTGACCTGGTTTTCGAAAGACTTTATGAAGAACACGGAATCGTTGTAAGCAAGTCGGGTAATACAGGATTGAAGCCGGGGGATAGGCTTTTGATTATTCCGAACCATATATGTAGCACTGTTAATCTGCATAATCATGTTTATTTTCTTGAAGAGAATAAAAAAATACGAAAAGTTAATATTGATGCGAGAGGGAAAGTACACTAAATAGTGCTAAGGAGTGTTATTTTCTAAATGTTCGATTTATTAATAAAAAATGCGACAATAATAGATGGTACAGGTTCTTTGCCCTATATTGGACATATTGTAGTTAAAGATGGCGTTATAGCAAAAATCTATAGGTTAAATGAGAATGATTTCTATAACTATAAAGGGAAAAAGTGTGAAAAAAGTTTAAAAGAATCAAAAGGAGAAGTCTTAAAAGGTGGAGCAGAAATAGAAGTATCAAAAGTGATTAATGCTTGTGGAAAATATGTTACACCCGGATTTATAGATATTCACCGGCATTCCGATTTAAACACATTAGAGCCTGATTTCGGTATTATTGAACTTCGTCAGGGAATTACCACTACAGTTTCAGGAAACTGTGGTATGTCTGCAGCACCTTGTACCCCCGAGATGTCAACTATTTTATACAATTTTCTGGAACCATGCCTTGGAAGGAGTAGTCAAGATATTGTATTTGAATCTTATGGAGAATACATATCACAGCTCAAAAAAATGAGTATGAGACTAAATCATACCTTCCTTATAGGAAACGGTACAGTACGCATAGCTGTTAAAGGATTCAACCCATCGCCTATGGCAGAAAAAGAGATGG
>CAZEYH010000016.1:0-17724 GCA_964515895.1 uncultured Clostridiaceae bacterium
CAGCAGCTTCACTTATGCTCCTTACCAATATTTTCTTCACTTAAATTTTATGCACTCTTTGGGAATTAGAGCATTTTAACATTATTGTAATTGACTTATAATAGCAAAAAGGATATTATATAGCTAGGTGCTTGTCTTAAAGTGCCTTATATACTAATAGTAATTAAAAAGGGGGATGTCCAATGAAGTCATTTAATATTATACTAAAATCTATTAATGATGTAAAAGACTTTGTGAATATTGTAAACAAATATGATTTTGATGTTGACCTTTCATCAGGACGTTATATTGTCGACGCAAAATCAATTATGGGAATTTTCAGTCTTGATTTAAGCAAGCCCATTAAGGTAGAAGCTCATGTTGATGATTGTGGGAATTTCTGTGAAGAGATTAAGAAATTCGTTGTCTAGTTATATAATGTAGCATCAGGAAAATTCGATTCACTCATGACTTAGAGATGATTCGAATTTTCTTGTTTCATCAGCAAATTTATCTTATGAATTTTTTATAAATTTATGTAACATTTTACAAATATGCCTTCCCACTCCGTAATCTTGCATGGGAGTAGAATAATTGTTTTATGGTTTTTGAGCAGATTTGAGACTTACTTCAAGCTCATAGCATGTCATTGCTTTGATCCACACTGTTATTCTCGTCATGACATTTTCTTCACTATCCAATGTTACACCATATGGCTCTCCATAAATAAGTTTGATTCTTTTTTGAACATTCAGTAATCCATATCCTGATTCATTTTCATCCTTAAATGTTTCCATATTGCTTCTTATTTCATTCAGTCGCTTATTACATATACCCCGCCCATTGTCTTCAAATATAAAATAGATATCTTCGTTTTTCAAAAAACTGCGCATGACAAATCGGTTATCATAATCTTCATCTTTTATTCCATGAACAAAATAATTCTCAATGATAGGATGTAGAAGATTTTTTGGAATACCAAATTTCATCACTTGAGGGTCGATGTTTGTTTCATAATTCAAAGATTTCTCATAATGATATGAAAAAATATCTATATAGATACCACAAATATTTATTTCATTGCGTATAGGAATAAATGTACAATTTTTTACCATTGATCTATAGAGATTGGCTAAGTCTACAATCATTTTGGCAACATCGTCGTTTCCACTATCAACTGCCCTAACACGTATCACTTCCAATATGTTATACAGAAAATGAGGATTGATACCAGCTTGGAGCGACTCTAATTCGGCATTCCTTTTCTTCATTTCGCTGATGTATTCTAGGTCTATGTTTTTCTGAAGTTCATCACACATTTCGTTAAATTTTATAGCAATTCCTCTAAATTCGCCAAACTGTTTTACTATGGGAATTCTATAGGAAAGGTTATTTGAACCCACACGCTGCATTGCTAGTTCAATCTCTTTCACCCTTCTGGAAATAAAATACCCGCCTGTCAAATATAAGATTCCGCAGATAATGGCCATCAATGTACAAGTACCATATATCAGCAATGGAATATTACTATTTTTTAATACCTCTTTAGGTACAATATTTGCGCCTATATATTTAGCTTTTCGTCCTTCAATCGTCTGGATATAGCATTGCTGCCCATCAATTGAAGCACTATCCTTTTTTGATATCAGTACATCAATATATGGCAGCTTTTCATTACTGTACTTGCCATCAGAGTCAAATATTACCTCACCATTAAGAGTAACCAGCATAAATCGGCCGTATTTTCCGTTGTAGCTTTGAAAAACACTGTTTAGTGCCTCTGTATTAAATGCTATAAGGAATTTCCCTTTAGCATTTGTATCATTATCTAAACCAAGCACACCTCCGATGCCGAAGAGATTTTTGTTTTTCAAAGCAGAGTTATTACCTACCTTTTTGGTACCTGTGATGATTCTACCAGACTTCCACTTAGCCATTATATCAAAAAATGGATGGTTCTGTCGTGCTATTTCAAATGTCTTATTTTTTCTCTGATAAACAAATTTCGAACCATTTATATCTTTATATATAAGGATCTCTTCAATATCACCGTCTCGTTCTGCAATTTCCTCCAGCACCTTAAATATCTGCATTTTATTGAGAGGATCTTTGCATTCTTCGTCAGTCTCCGATTTTAGCATGTTATTAAGGTAAAAATTGTTTTTGTCTGTTTGATATAAAGGTAAAATAATATTTGCCAATTCAGTTTGCTTTAGTTCATAATAATTGCACACTCCATTCAATGCATTTCTGCTCTGCTCAAGCTGTTTTACAGTAATGTACTGAATATAATACCTTGCCGCTACAAATGCAAAAGTATATGCTACAACCAGAAAAATAACTGTATAGCAGATCATCAAACGACTATAAAGTCTTATATGTTTAAGGTTACATATGAGATAACGCAGGAAATTACGCAGAAACTTACGAAATCTGTCTACTAGCATTTACCTCAATCTCCTTATACTCTATGGTTTAAATATTATATTCACAAGCATCTATATTTTAATGTTTATTTTTAAAAAAGCAAGACCATTGATTGTAACTATATCAATTCATGTCAATCTGATTGAAATCTTTTTAATTTTATTTTATTTATATTTATCAGCTAACTCTTTCGCATTATTCCATCCTTCCAGAGACGACTCATAAACTTCCTTAAGTCCTAACCCTTCAGCCTTGTTAACCATATCTTTGTAAATGCTTTCGAATTCTGTATCGTCTTTTGCAAACACCATTTTCCATGAATTCTCCTTAACAATATCCCCGATTCTTGCAGCTTGAGAGCTGATTTCATCACTCATCGGCTTTACCAAAGATTTTGCAAGTGGCATTTCAGTGTATAGGTTATTTTCTTTTACATAATCAATCGTGTACTGATACCCAGTAACACTTGTCCAATCTTTCTGTAAATTGGTCTGATTTTCAATAACATGTTTCTTTGTGGATTCCCATAATTGATAACTGATTGGTTCCTGTGTCTTAGGATTGACAAAGGCCAGCGAAAGTCCGTTGAATCCAAGTAATCTGATTCCGTCTCCCCATTTTCCACCTTCAGGCAATTCCAAATTAATATCGTTAACATAATTCCATGCCTCATCTGTCAAGAACGGTTTGCCATTGGTGTCTACATCCCAGGTTTTACCTTGTTCACCATTATACAATTCCTGCAATCCTTCAGCTGAATACATGAAATCCACATATTTCAGGCATGCATCTAGATTTTTTGTTGCAGATCCGATAGCAATAGGGCACGGATCACCTATCAGATTTTCACCTGCTATTAACATCTTAGTATTTGCAGGTAACACTGCCGCAAATCCTGTAGGGGGATCAGAGTTCGTATGCTCTGTAGTATTGTAAGCATCATTAAACCATGGCCACCAGCTAAAAAATACTCTGCCTTCAGTAATTTTTGCCTTAGCAGTATCATAGGTCTGTGTGAGCGAATCAGGATCTACTAAACCAAGCTGGTTTGCCTCATAGTAGAACTTTAAAGCCTTAATATAGTGACTATCTGCATCAAGTGTATTTTTAGTTTCTCCTGTAGTAAAATCTACTTGCAGGAACGGCAGCTGAGCAAGTTGATCACCACAATCAATTCCAAGAGTCGGTCCGATTTCTGTTGCCATAAACATACTGTAGTTATCCCAATCTTTCCACAGTGTTATTCCATATGTGTTCTTTCCATCCTTATTTTTAGGTTCCAACTCCTGCATTTTTTTAAGAACAGTCAGATAATCATCAAAAGTGTTTATTTTAGGTGAGCCGGCTTTCTTGTAAATATCCCAGCGAAGGTATGGACCCCAGTTTGGTTCAGTCCCTAATGCTGAAGGGCCTACGCCATTAGGAATACCGTAGATCTTACCTGTGTCATTGCTTACATTATCACGATAATATTCTAAAGCATTGGATGCATTTGACACAACATTTGGCAGCTTATCTATATGCTCATCAAGATTTACAAGCATATTTCCACGGATAGCATTCTGAAAATCTTTAGTGTTGCCGAAAATAACAATATCGGGCAGTTCTCCGCCTGCCATAAGAGCCTGAAGCTTCTCTTGAGCTCTATCTCCACTAGGTATTACATTAAGAGAAACTCCGACCTTTTCCTTAAGTATCTTACCCCACCAAGTATCATCATATACCCCTGCTGCTGATACAGATGCAGTGGATGCTGAAAATACATCAAGCTGTACCACCGGAGTATCTTCTGTCTTTTCCTTTTCTGTATCTTCTGTAGAGTTATCCTTTGTTGATGTCATCTGTTCATCTTTCTGGTTCTGAGAACAAGCACACATCAGTGAAAGCATTGCCAACATAAGAATTACACATATAGTACGATAAACTTTTTTCCTCAAAATCATTTCCTCCTTAGATATATTTTATTTATCACAATCAACGGTCTTGCAACCGGTATGGCCTATATTAGAGCATCAATGTACGCACCTAACCTTTGATGGAACCTATCATAATACCTTTTACAAAATAACGCTGCAAATACGGATAGGCAAAAAGAATAGGTACAACTACTACAAAGGATATTGTCATTCGAACAGATGTAGGTGTTAAAAGGTTCATCGAAGCTATATTTACATTTGTTCTTTGGGAAGAACGCATCAATGCAGCAAGTGCATTTATCTGATTTAGATATTGGTACATAATATATTGCAAAGTAAAAAGGTTTTGCGATTTTATTAAAAATAATGTATCAAGGAAAGAATTCCACTGCCCCGCTAATGAAAAAACAGCTATCGTAGCAAGTATCGGAGAAGATATAGGAATAATTATCTTCAAAAATCTCACAGCATATCCTCCGCCATCAATTTGGACAGATTCTTCCAGAGAAGGAGGTATCTGTTCAACAAATGTTTTATATAATATAACATAAAATGGAGAAACCATAGTTGGAAGTATATAAGCAAGAAAATTATCGTACAACCCGATTTTTTTCATTGTAACAAACCATGGAATAAGCCCTGCACTAAAATACATTGCAATAACAACAAAACGGTACCAGAATTTACGTTTCCAATATTCTGGTTTGCAAAAAGCATATCCTAAAAAAGAAGATGCAAGCAATGTCAAAAATGTACCTAACAATGTACGAGCAACAGAAATAAAAGCAGCTCTTCCAATGCCTTTTAACTTGAACACTTCAATATAGTTCTTAAAATGTATGCCCTTCGGATAAAAAAGGATTTTCCCTGCAGCTGACATTTCATTGTCGCTGATTGTGTTTATGAAAATATAGTAAAACGGAAACACACATATAAATGTAAAAACTAAAAATATTGTTATATTAATTATATTAAAAATAATATCATTTATATGTAATTTTTTAGCATGTAACTTCTTCATTCAACCCCTCCTCTAGGCACAAATATTTAACTTGTCATTATATTATAGTTTCCTTACGTACTACCTTAGATAATGTATTTGCAAAGAATAGCAATGCAACACTAACTATTGACTTAAGCACGCCTACCGCAGTTGAATATGAAATGTTCTGACCAACCATTCCCATGTTATATACATAAAGGTCCAACACTTCTATAGAACTTTTATTCATCGGATTCTCAAACAAGTAATATTGCTCCATTCCATTGTTAATGAAGTTAGCAATCGACAAAAGCAATAAAACAAAATAAGTGGGTAGTATGCCAGGTACAGTAATATGCCATATACGCTGAAATCTGTTAGCACCATCAACTATTGCTGCCTCATACTCTTGTGGATCAATAGCTGTTATTGCAGCTATGTACATAATGGCATTCCATCCAAGAGTTTTCCATAAAGTATACCCAAGCATTGTCAGCCAAACATGTTCAGAACTTGCTAGAAAATTTATTTCTGTATCTATGATATTTGTCTTTAATAAAAAACGGTTTAGAAATCCGTCATTTATTGAAAACATTGACCAGGCAATTGCGTATACAAGCACCCAGCTGATAAAATTTGGAAGAGTGGTAAGGGTCTGCACCAAACTGCGCAGAGGTTTTGAATTTATCTCCATTAAGAAAATAGCAAATATAACAGGTAGTGGAGATGATAGAATATTCAAAAAACTAATACCAAATGTATTGGTAAGTACTCTTATTATCTCTCCCCTTGAAATAGGATTATCAAGCATGGAAACAAAATATTTTAAGCCAACAAAAGTACAGTCTTTTAGCTTCATACCGGCATGATAATCAAAAAAGGCATAACTCCAACCATATAATGGCAAATACGAAAAGATAAAAACAGCTATTAAAAAAGGTAATGATAACAAAAACAGTCTAAAGCCTGCTTTTTCAGATGCTGTATTGAGTTTAATAGTAATCATCTCCCACAAAAATATATAATTTTTTCCATATTATAAGTATAGATGAGAATCAAATATAGTTAAATAGTAATAATTATGTTTTTTAACACTAATTATGAGATAACTTTTCTCTACCACATTCTTTATGGTATCTCAAAGCAAGAGGGGACATACCATAAGCCTTTTTGAAAACCCGATTGTAATAACTTTGATTTGACATGCCTATACGATATAGAATTTCACGTATTTTTAGATCTGTTTCAAGCAGTAGATTCCTTGATGCCTGTAGTCTCGTCTCTGTTAGGTAATCATTAAAGTATTTTCCGGTTGCTTCCTTGAAAAGTTGTCCAAGATAAGCAGGGCTTACTTTAAGACTTGCAGCAATTGTTTTTAAAGACAAATCTGTATTATGGTAATTCTTTTTTACAATACTCAATGTACGTTGTACCAAAATATGCAATAACTTCTTGCGTCTTCCCATCACGTCAACAGACTGGTATATTATGTCAAGAAACCATTTTTTAAGATATTGCATAGATTCTATTGATTTTAGTACTGGAAATTCTCTTGTTGCTGTATCTGGTAACATTTCTGACATTTGACCAGATTCATTCATATGTTTTATAAGCGTAATTAAAAATGGTATCATGCATTGTTTTACAGTTTTTATAGAAGCACTGGAACAAGTGTTTAAATGTTTTTTTACTATATCACATATATTGGCAGTATCTTCCTCTGTAAGTGCTTTTGTAAATTGTATAAGAATGGGCTCACAGCCAAATAAATTGAATTTGTTTATTAATTCTCCACAAAAAATGTAATCAGTATAAGGATCTATAAACCGGTAATTTAAGTATTCAACTGCGTCTTTATAATACCGCGCAACATTTTCTACGCCATCTGAAATCGGACTTACACCGGCATAAGTCTTTATTCCTCGCTTTAAACCATCTGCAATACCTTTTTTTAAAAACAGTTCAATCTCATTTTGTTTTTTACAAAGCTCGTCTTCAAATAAAACAACTACAATTCTATTGAATCTATCAATGAAACACTCTCCTTGAAAAGCAGGAAAAAAGTTACTTTCATATTCCCTAAGCATTAATTTTGCATTCAGCAGTTTTTGACTCTCTGTATCAGTATCAATAATGTCTATCACACAGACTTGATATTGCCGTGCGGAAAGATTGATATGCAGTAACTCTGCCCGTTCATAAAATTCATAGTCCTGTATAGCTGCATTTACCCACCTGTCTAATATGTTGCTTCTAAACTCAGAAAGCTCCGATGTATCTTGCTGAATATTAATACGATCACGGTTCAGATTGTCAATAGTTTTCTCAATGGTTTTTCCTAACTCTATTTGATCAATAGGCTTGAGCAAATAATTCTCAACCCCAAGCAAAAGAGCTTTTTTCACATAGTCAAATTCATTATGTGCGCTTATAACCACACTGCGTACAAAAGGATTTTGTTGTTTTGCTGCTGAAATAAGAGTAAGCCCGTCCATATTTGGCATGCATACATCTGTGAAAAGTATATCAATAGTTTTCTGTTTGAATATTGACAGTGCGCTTTCTCCGGTTTCAGCAGTTCCTGCAAGTTCAAGACCGTATGACTCCCAGTCGATCTGCCTGCACAAACCGTGTATTACCATCGGTTCGTCATCAACAATCAATACCTTATACATGGGTACTCCTTTCAACTTGGTTTGCACATATATTAAAAAAACGCATGCACGCACCCCTTCGTGGAGCAGATTCCAGGCATTTACTAATATTCACAATGAACTCCATGAACACCTTTCACATACCAACAGACTAAAGTCTGCTTTATTTCCATCGTAAGATAGGTTCTCTAGCTGCTTTAACTTCATCCAATCTGCCTATAGGCGTGCTACAAGGCGCTTTTTTTACTGTTTCAGGTTCCTGTTCCGCTTCTTTTGCTATACTTATCATTGCTTTAATGAACTGATCTAAAGTTTCTTTACTTTCAGTTTCAGTAGGTTCTATCATTAAAGCTTCTTTAACTATCAAAGGGAAATATACTGTTGGTGGATGGAATCCGTAATCCATAAGTCGTTTTGCTATATCAAGTGCTGATACTCCCAACTCCTTTTGCTTTTCAGCTGAAATTACAAATTCGTGCTTACATATTCGATCATATGGTAGCGTATAGTATTCCTTTAACTTTTCCATCATATAGTTGGCATTTAATACTGCCATTTCAGAAGCTCTTTTTAAACCATCAGGCCCCATTGATAAAATATATGCATATGTTTTTACCGCAACTGTAAAATTTCCGTAAAAGGATTTTATTTTACCTATAGATAAAGGCCTGTCATAATTAAAATAATATCTGCCTTCATTGAACTTAACAACAGGAATCGGTAAAAATGGTACCAGCTTACTTACAACTCCAACAGGTCCAGAGCCGGGTCCTCCTCCTCCATGAGGTGTGCTGAAGGTTTTATGGAGATTCAAATGTACGATATCAAAACCCATATCTCCCGGACGGGTAATACCAAGTATAGCATTAGCATTGGCACCGTCATAGTAAAGAAGTCCACCCGCATCATGAACTATATCTGCAATCTCCCTAATTTCTTCTTCGAAAAGTCCCAACGTATTTGGGTTAGTAAGCATTAGACCTGCTACATCATTTCCCATGAGTGACTTCAGTGCATTTATATCAACATTACCTTTTTCGTTGGACTTTACCTGTATAACTTCAAAACCTGCAGATGCTGCAGATGCAGGATTTGTACCATGTGCTGAATCCGGAATAATGATTTTCTTTCTTTCGTTATCTCCATTATTCTTATGATAGGCTTTAATTATCATAAGTCCTGTTAACTCTCCATGGGCTCCTGCTGCAGGTTGTAACGTAACTTTTTCCATACCTGTAATTTCCGCTAAATATTCTCCTGTATTATATATTAGTTCAAGGCAACCTTGAACCGAATACTCAGGCTGGTAAGGGTGTATTGATGCAAAACCTTTTAAAGATGCTACATCCTCATTAACTTTAGGATTATATTTCATAGTACATGAACCGAGGGGATAAAAACCGGTATCCACTCCATAATTCAGATTAGAAATCTCGACGAAATGTCTTACCACATCAACTTCACTTACTTCCGGCAACTCAGGTTCACTTTCCCGTAAATATTCATGGGGAACCAACTGCCCTAACTCTTTTTCAGGCACGTCACAATCAGGTAGTGAATAAGCTTTACGCCCGGGTTTACTCAATTCAAAAATTAAAGCTTTTCCTTTCATTTTCAAGACAATCCTCCATTTCTAAAGAAAACTCTCTTAGCTTGTCTCGCTTATATTCCGCTTATCTTAATACAAAAATCTAAGTTAATTTTCCTATCTACCAGGGAACTCTATCGTCCCATTTAACGGACTCTATATAAACATTATTTATTGTAAAATATCGTCAATTTTTTCTATCAGATTATCAATTTCTTCCTTTGTCCTTTTCTCAGTTACAGCTATTAACCAGGCATCCTTATAGCCTTCATAAGCTTTGCCTAATTCATATCCCCCAATAATGTTTTTATTAAAGAGCTTTCTGTTGAGTTCTTCCAAAGATCCTCCATCCTTTATCCTTATTGTAAATTCTTTAAAGAATGGGGCTGTAAACAATGGTTCAAACTTACCTGTCACTAATAATTTTTCATAGGTATAATGAGATTTTTGGATACAAAGGTTTGCTACTTCCCTAATGCCTTTTTTACCAATCGTAGTTAGATAAATGGTTGCCGCCAAGGCATTAAGAGCTTGATTAGTACAAATATTGGATGTAGCCTTCTCTCTTCTTATATGTTGTTCTCTTGTCTGCATTGTAAGAACAAATCCCCTGTTACCAAAAGCATCTATTGTCTGCCCTGTTACTCTACCCGGCATTTTTCTCATTAAATTCCTAGTAACAGCAAAAAAGCCAAGATATGGTCCGCCAAAACTCATTGGATTACCCAGAGCCTGACCTTCACCCACAACTATATCTGCACCAAAATCAGCAGGTGGTTTTAAAACTGAAAGTGAAATAGGGTCTGCTATTGCAATAAATAACCCACCGCTCTTCTTCACTATTCCCCCAATATCATCGAGTTTCTCTACTGCTCCAAAGAAATTTGGACTTTGAACAACAAATGCTGCAATATCTTGTGTAAACTTATTTTCAAGTTCATTCAAATCTGTAATTCCATTATTAAACGCTACTTCCTCAATCTCAATTTCATTAAATGATGCATAGGTTTTTATAACCTCTCTATATTCAGGGTGAAGACTTCTTGATACTAAAACTTTGTTCTTCCTTTTTGCATTACAGGCTAATAGTACAGCTTCAGCTGCTGCAGTAGCACCATCATACATAGACGCATTTGCAACATCCATTCCTGTAAGCTCACATATCATGGTCTGGTATTCAAATATGGCTTGAAGTGTACCCTGACTTATTTCCGGTTGGTAAGGAGTATATGCAGTATAAAATTCCCCACGCATCAACATATGTTTTATTAGACTTGGAATATAGTGATCATAAGCCCCTGCGCCAAGAAAACATGTGTATTCATCGGTATTTGCATTTTTTGCAGCCAGTTCTTCCATGTGTTTTATGAGTTCCATTTCAGACATGGCTTCAGGTATATTGAGCTTTTCCTTTAGTTTTAGTTCTTCAGGTATATCTCTAAAAAGCTCTTCTAAAGAATCTCTTTTTATCTCCTTTAACATACTTTCTTGTTGCTCCACAGTATTAGGTATATATCTTGATGTGATGCATTTTGACAATTTTATTCCTCCTTCGAGCAGAAATCTTCATATTCATGCTCATCCATAAGGTCGTCAAGTTGTAAGATATCCTTAAGTTCAATTACCGCTATCCAAGCTTCATAAGGACTTTCATTAATTGTCTCCGGGCTGTCATTGAGTTCTTCATTTACCTCAATTACCGTTCCAGAAACAGGAGTATAGATATCGGATGCTGCTTTTACAGATTCAACTACACCAAGAATATCACCGGCTTCTAATTCAAGGTCAGTTTCGGGCAACTCGACAAAAACTATATCTCCCAATGCATTTTGAGCAAAATCGGTGATTCCGACATATACCTTATCACCTTCTATTCTTACCCATTCGTGTTCTTTTGAATACTTTAATCCTTTTCCTAATTTCATATAACTTAATCCTCCCTTACACTAGTGATTTTATAACTCCAATTTCATTTTCATTTGCATGTTTATTTTTATTTACTTATTTTAATTTCTATTAGCTTTCGTATTCTATAAGTCATAATAAACTGTAGTACTACCTTCTGGAATAAAATGGCATAGCGATCGTCCTAGCCTTTAAGGGTCTATTTCTTATAATGATTTCTATTTCCTGTCCGATATCTGCATAATTTTTTTTCACCAATGCCATACCTATAGTTTTCTTCAAAGTTGGCGAAAAATTCCCCGAGGTAACTATTCCAATAGTTTCACCACCAGCAGAAACATTATAATGGGTTCTTGGAATGCCTCTATCAATCATTTCAAAGCCAATCAATTTTCTGTCCGGCCCCTTCTCTTTTTGTGCTATGAGAGCATCTTTTCCTATAAAATCACCTTTGTCTAACTTTACAAACCTATCTAATCCTGCTTCAATAGGCGTTATATCTTCTGATATTTCCTGACCATAAAGAGGCATTGAAGCTTCAAATCGTAAAGTATCCCTTGCTCCTAACCCTGCAGGAATAAGACCTAGCGGTTTACCAGCTTCCATTATTTTGTTCCAGAAAAGCACAGCATCTTTTGGCGATATGTATAATTCGAAACCATCTTCACCTGTATATCCCGTTCTTGATATTAATGTGTCTACACCGGCTATAGATACTCCCTGTTCAAATCGAAAAGGTTTAATTGTTTCCAGTGAAAAATCCGTCAACTTATTCAATATTTCTTGTGATTTTGGTCCTTGAATTGCTAATTGTGCATATTCTGATGATAGGTTTTTTATTTCTACGTTCATTTCAACATTTTTGTTATCCAAAATCCATTTAAAATCTTTATCCGTATTGGACGCGTTAACTACCAGAAGATACCTATTACTTGCTAATTTATATATTAATACGTCATCAACTACTCCACCATTAGGGTAACACATTGGAGAATATTGTATCCTACCTACGTTTATTCTACTTACATTGTTTGTTATTATTTTTTGAATAAATCTTTCGGCATCCTGTCCCTGTACAAGAATCTCGCCCATATGGGAAACATCAAAAAGTCCTGCAACATTTCTAACCTTTTCATGTTCCTCAATAATTCCTGTATACTGTACAGGTAATGCCCAGCCTGCAAAATCAACAATCTTCCCTCCAAGATTGCAGTGTACTTCATACAATGGCGTCTTCTTCAATAATTACACCTGCCTTATCATCTTTTATAATAAATAAGAAGAAATAACAGTATTTATTATATACTAAAACGATAGAAAATACTAGCAATTTTACACTAACGGGTGCATATTCTAAATTTGAAAAAATACTTACCAATATCTTTCTCGAATAAATTAAATGCACCCTACACTAACAGTAACTTAAATCACCCCATGAATCTTGCAAGCTTCTTTTATGGCACCAATTGCATAATCCATATCAGAATATGAAAGTGCATCGGAAATTTGTATTCTTATTCTTGCCGTACCTTCAGGTACTACAGGATAGCCAAAGCCTATTGCGTAAACACCTTTATTCATTATATCATTTGCTATACTTATTGCTTTTGCAGTATCTCCTATAATTATTGGTATAATTGCACTATCACCTTCTAAGGGTTTTAATCCTTCTTGCTTCAATTTATTACGAAAATAATTTACCTTTTCATGTAATGAACTAATTATTCCAGGATTTTCTTCCAGATATTCTAATGCTGCAATACCAATAGCAGCGAGAACAGGTGGTAATGAGTTTGAAAAAAGATGAGGTCTTGATCGCTGAATACATATATCTACAACAGATTTCTTTGCTGCAATAAATCCGCCTCCTGCTCCTCCTAATGCTTTCCCTAGTGTTCCTGTAATAATATCTACCTTGCCTGCCATATTATAATATTCTTCAGTTCCCCTTCCCGTTTTTCCTATTACTCCTGTTGAATGGGAATCATCCACCATAACTAATGCTTCATATTTTTCAGCCAATTCTATAATTTCAGGTAAAAGTGCTATGTCCCCCTCCATAGAAAATACACCATCGGTAACAATAAGTTTTGTTCCATTTTCTCCTGCTTCTTTTAGCTTTTCTTCCAAAGAGTTCATATCAGAATGCTTGTAAACAAAGCGTTTTACTTCTTTTCCAACCAATCTGCAACCATCTATAATACTTGCATGGTTTAATTCATCAGATATTACCGAATCGCCGGATTTCAAAAGTGCAGGAATTATTGCTGTGTTTGCTGCCCAGCACGAAGTATAGGTAAGAGCTGCTTCCGTATCTAAAAAACCAGCAATTTTACTTTCAAGATTTCTGTGAATGTCGTATGTTCCGCATATAAATCGCACACTTGCAGCACCTGCTCCATATTTTTCAAGAGCACTAATACCTGCTTCAATAATTTCAGGTTTATCTGCTAGTCCCAGATAATTATTAGAACACAATACTATAACATCATTGAATCCCTCAACTTTTGTCTTACTTGATAGCGCTGACTGTAGATGCTGAAGTTTTTTGTAAGTCCCCTCTTGCTTTAGTCCTCTTAATTCCTCTTCAAGATTACTATAGAATTTTTTGCTCATAACTCTCATCTCCTATATATTATTTTTCTCAAAAAGTTAATAAAAAACAAACTTATTTACAAAAATCCATGTAAAGTAAGCTTAATATATCTCCCCCATTAAAGTCTGGGGTTTCTTAACACTTTAGTAGAATTGTTACGATTAACAAAATTAATGCTGCAAATGCTGCAGAACCGTCCCCATTTGTTCTACCCATTTGTTTTATAATTCCACTATTACTTTTGCAGCCATATTATTCTCCATTAAGTGAAATCCATCTTCAATTTTATCAATTGAAACAGTATGTGTTATTATAGGATCAATAGATTTCCCATCTCTTAATAAGAAGCTTTGGCACTGATACCAAGTTTCAAACATTCGTCTTCCTGTTATTCCATGTATAGTTATACCTTTAAATATTATTTCTTCTGCAATATTTATAGGCACTTCCCTTTCCGGAATTCCAAGAAGACTTGCTGTCCCGCCTTTGCTCAATAAACCTAATCCCATACGTAAAGCTCCCGGGTTGCCACTCATTTCAAGAAGTATATCAGGTCCGTTTCCTCGGGTAATATCCATTATTTCTTTTTCAATATTCTTATCTGTTGGATCTAGAACAAAGTCCGCTCCGACTTTAACAGCCAATTCTCTTTTATAAGGATTTGGTTCACTAATAATAATTTTTTCAGCACCATTTGCTTTTGCAATAGCTATTGCAAAAAGGCCTATAGAACCTGTACCCGTTATAAGAATTGTTTTCATAGCGATAGGCTGTGACATTACTGTATGCATTGCATTACCTAGAGGATCAAATATTGCAGCATGTCTATCAGATATGGCTTCATGTACCGGCCAAATATTTCTTGCAGGCATTTTTATGTATTCGGCGAAACATCCATCAGTATCTATGCCTATAATTTTTACATCTTTACAAATATGTCCTTTACCATTTTGACAGTATTGGCAATGTCCGCAGGTAATATGGCCTTCAGCTGAAACCCTTTGCCCTTTTTTTAAATGGTTTACATTAGAACCTATGTCCACAATTTCTCCAACAAATTCATGTCCAATTATTACCGGATGTTTCATTCTTTTTTTCGACCACTCATCCCACTTATATATATGTAAATCAGTTCCACAGATACCGGCCAACTTAACTTTAATGAGAATATCATCAGATCCGATAACCGGTATTTGATCTGTAGTAACACTGATGCCCCTTCCCGGTGCTGCCTTTTTAACGGCTTTCATTACAGTCATCTTCATTCCTTCTTTCTGTGTACTTATCTTTTTTATACTTACAGCACAAGAAAAATTATTGAATTAATAATTTTTATTCAATACATAATATATATCCAATACATAATATATGTTCACTATATTGCCTTGTATGTTCATTATATTGAACGAAAATAGGAATGTCAACTGTTTTTTGCAACACTAATACAGCCTTGTTATCTTTCTCAGAAATATATGCTTTATTTAACTTGCTTACGCAAGATTTTTTTCTTTACCGTCTGCAATTAATACATCAGTCAAATTGCCGTATAAATTCAACCATACCTACAGGACCAAGCTTTTCTGTTAGAGCCTTAATGCCCATCTTGCGTATATTACCTAAATCTCTTGCTATACTACTCATATTCATCCATCTCCATAAACCAATTTAATGGATTTGCTATTATGATATCCAGTTTTTACTATCCTGCCACACACAACAAGTCTTTATCAGTGGTCAGAAATATGTCTGCTTTTGAATATTCAGCCGAATAGCGAGTACGGCATCGCTCTCAACTCGTATCCTATCCTGCTTTTGGTCGTCAAATGGCCTGTTGAGACAGCAAACGTCCATATAAATCTTCATCAACATATCACCCTATATTTTGTATTATATGGTAGTTTCGGTTAAATATAAATCAATTTATCCGTTAGAAAATCACATTGCATCGAAATATCAGATAGGATATAATGTATAAAAAAGGTAGTTAGGAGACAATATAGTGGTAAATAATGATCCCCCACCGATAGGCAGAAATATAACAAATATTAGAAAACAGAAGAATATGAGTTTGGATGAGCTTTCCAAAAGATCCGGTGTTTCAAAATCAATGTTGTCACAAATTGAGCAGGAAAAAACAAACCCTACTGTTATAACAGTATGGAAAATTGCCCGTTCCTTAGATATGCCTATATCAGAGTTAATGGAAAGTAATGACGACTTTCCCATAGAAGTTATTCGAAAGGACGATGCACCGGTAATCTACTCAGATGATCGTTCTGTTAAATTTAGAATTAATTCACCTGTGCATATGACTGATAATCTAGAATTGTATCATATAACATTCAAACCTTTAGGAAAAAATAAATCCAATCCTCACTTTCCTGAAGCCGAAGAATTTTTCACTGTAATTTCAGGTAAGTTTAAGATATCATCGGGTGATTACTCAGTTATTCTTAACCAAGGTGATACTGCGCGTTATCGGGCTGATACGGAGCACATAATTGAAAACATAACTGAATCCTCAGCAGAAGCATATTTAGTAGTACATTTTCCAAAGTAAATTTTTATTTTTCAATCCGTTTTATTGATTTTTGATAAAACTATGAAGTTTAGCAATAAATTATAAGGTGACAAAAATGTACTCCCTTATTCTTTTGTCACTATATATTCTTATAATGAACGGACTTCAATCCCATTTTTTAATAACAATTCCGATGTTACTCCGTTACCTTCAATTAACTTACCTGAAAAGGTGCCGTCATATATGGTACCATAACCACAGGAAGGACTTTTGCTTTTTAAAATAGCTGTATTGGCACCCGACAGTTTTGCAATTTTTAAAACTTCAACGGCACCTTTTACAAACTCTTCAGTCATATCCTTCCCTTCCTGATTAATAACCTTTGCTTTGCCATTAATAACATCCTTGCCTGTACCACCAACTATTTCACAGCAAAGCCTGGGTGTAGGACATCCTCCAAGTAGTTCCGGACATACCGGTATGGCCTCACCTTTAGAGATCATATCAGCAATAGCCTTGTTAAAATTATTCTTACCGTTATACTTGCAATTTACTCCTGCCAGACAGGCACTTACTATTATCACTCAATGTCATCCTCTATCATTCTTCTTAAGTCTTTTTTTCTTACTTATTTTCTTCTTATTACTTTTCTTACCATTTCCATTACTGTCTTTTTTACCGCTCTTTTTACTAGTCTTCTGCTGTTTTTTTCGCGAAGGTTTATTCACTATCAGAAATTCTATCTGCCTTGCAATTTTGTCCGTTCTTGCCACTCTTACCTCTACAATATCGCCAATCCGATATTGTTTTCCTGTCCTTTCACCAAGGAGGAAATAACGCATATCATCCAGAATATAAAAATCGTCTTCCATGCTTGATAATTTAACAACACCCTCGACAGTATTATCTAGTTCAACAAACATTCCGAAGTTTGTAATACCTGTAATTATGCCCTCAAACACATCTCCAAGATATTGTTGCATATACTCTACTTTTTTAAGTTCTTCCACTGCTCGTTCAGCATCTTCGGCAACTCTTTCTCTTTCAGAACATTCTTTTGCTATTTCCGGAAGTCTTTCATCATAATGCTTTTTTCTTCCTTCTTTCATTTTCCCTTTGATAACTTCCTTCATTATCCTATGTATAATAAGATCAG
>CAZEYH010000017.1:0-16411 GCA_964515895.1 uncultured Clostridiaceae bacterium
ATTGGAAGCAATGTAGGATTTGCGGTGATTGGTTGCCGTTAAATGAGAGGTATTATTATCAGAAGGAAAATATGGCAGATGGGTTTTATAATGAGTGTAAAGAATGTGTAAATTTAATTACAAATGCCAATAAATAAGTGTTTGTTAGTAAAATGTGCAAAAAAAGGCTTTATCTCATGTGAGAACAGCGAAGGAGTGTTTATTTTTGAATTTAATTTTACCTAATAATAAAAAAATGAAATTACCTGGTGGGAAAACATATCAAGAAAGATTGGATATTATTAATGGCATATTGGCTGAGTATGAAGATACTTTTAGTGAATATTGGGAATCGTCTAGGACAAAAACATCATTAAACATAATGGCAGATTATCTTTCTAGGTCAAAAGAGTTTAGGGAAAATAATCCCAACCCGACATTAGGAGCAAATAAAAAACAACGATTATACAAAGGTGATAAAGACATGATACCCTTTTCGTCATTGCACAAACAGACCAAAGAACTCTTGGGTTTGGAGGATGTCATCCAAGACTCCTACGAATAATTGTTGAGAGGATGTATGCTTTTGAGTACAAGCAAGCAAGAAGTAGATAGAGATAAAAAATACATAGTAGATACAAATGTTCTTTTAGACAATCCAAACATAATAAAAGAGTACAATTGTATTATACTTGCTTGTGTTTTGAGCGAGTTGGATAAGCATAAAAATAACAGAGATAAAGATTTAAGATACAGAACAAGAGAAGTATGTCGCACCTTGATAGGTAATAGAGATATTATAGAAATAGATATGCAAGATTATGACACATATTTATCCGTTGATGATGAAATTATACATATTTGTTTGGAACGCAATTTAGGGTTGCTAACTTCGGATTTATATTTGTATTTTAAAGCTAGTGAGCTTGGCATTGATGTAATTCTACCGCAATCCAGTGATGAAGTTTATGTCGGGCACAAAACAATAGAACTTAATGATGAAGAACTGGCTGAACTATATCAGACTATGAACTCGCCTGTTGAGCTATTTACTAATCAATATCTAGTTATCAAGTGCCGTGATATAGTAGTAGATTCCTTGCGGTGGAATGGTAGCAAGCTAGTTAAGCTAAAACATAAACCAATCAACAAAATTAAGTCCATCAACAATGAGCAGAGATTGCTGTTTGACATGCTACAGAACAAGGATATAACTATCAAGGCTTGTTTTGGTGAGCTAGGGTCAGGCAAAGACTATATAATGCTTAACCACGCCCTTAATCAAATTGATGCAGGTAAATTTGATAAACTTGTATGGGCAAGAAACAATGTTGGAACTAAGGGTGTTCCACAAATAGGCTTCTTGCCTGGGAATCTCTATGAGAAGAGCGAATACTATCTTGCTCCATTAGTTGACCACCTTGGTGAAGATAGGGTTAACAGTTTGATGTCGCAGGGCAAAATTGAGTTACAACATCTATCTATGATTCGTGGTAGAGATATTAAGAATTCTATTATCTATGTGACAGAGTGCCAGAACACCACAAGAGAAATCATGGCGTTACTCATTACACGTATGGCTGAAGGAACACAACTTTGGGTTAATGGTGATATTAAGCAAACCGACAATGCTCTCTATGATACTAATAGTGGTATTTTGGCATTGCAAAGACTAAAAGGGCAAGAAAAATATGGACAAGTCGACTTGGTACATACTGAGCGGAGTGAAACTGCTAAGTTAGCGGCTCTTTTGTACGGATAAGGGTTAAAAGGTAAAAATGTTTGAAAGGGAGTGAATGGTAATACGGATAAATTTTAGTGAGTTATTTCCTACAGATGAGGACAAACATGAGTTAATTGAGCTATACCATCTTTTCGATAACGATAAAACTAATCTTTATGAGCGTTTTGCTGTCTTGATAAAAAACAGATTTGATGTAGATATAGAACCGCATGATTTGGAGAGGTTTAGAAGCTGGTTTAAGCGTGTGCGTCAAGTTTTAGATAAAGAATACCAGTCACAACCACAACAATTTGATAACAAAGATGTTGCTGAGTTGTTTGACAAGGTGCGCTTAGAGAAGATAAAGGTTAGAGAAGAGAAACGTCAGTTAGCTAAGTATGAACGTGAAATGGCAAGGACGGAACTTATTATGGAATATCTTGATGAAGCTATTGAGAATTTGCCACGTTTTGAGCATACCCCTCCCCTATTCTTTCGTTCGGCAGAGCGTGAAGCGGTTTTGCTTTTGAGTGATTTGCATTGGGGACAGGAAGTTAAGCCTGAAGATGTGTGGCCTATATTAAATGAGTTTAATACAGATGTTTTCAAACAGCGCATGGAATACTTGGCTAGTGTGGTAGTAAAGTTCTGTGAGAAAGAACATATAGGGAAGTTACACATCCTGTCGCTTGGTGATGAATTAGAGAATGATATTCTTTTTGCCAATCAGGTGCTTAACATATCGGAGAGCGTAGTTGACCAGTTGATGCACTATAGTGAGTATAAGGCAAGTTGGCTACATAATTTGTCTAAACATATAAAAATTGATTATCATATTGTACCAGGTAATCACACTAGGCTTACACCAAAGCGTAAAGACGCAATTCGAGATAATAATTGGACACGTATTTCTGCGTGGTATATTAAAAATAGATTAAGTGGTTATGAAAATATAAATGTATGTTGGAATGATAGCGATTTTTGTATTGTTGATGTGCTAGGTTATAAAATTTTAGGTTTACATGGGCATCAAGTAGGTAATTTAGAACAAGCAATACAGGAATATATGGCTATGTTTAATATACAATTTGACGCTTTGGCTTTAGGGCACTTCCACTCTCCTTCTATTCGTGAAGTGCATGGCAAAGATGTAATGGTTAATGGCAGTTTGGTAGGTGGTAATAAATTTAGTATAAGTATTAGAAAAACAAGTAAACCAAGTCAAAAGATATTTGTTGTAGAGAGAGATGTTGGTAGGACGCTGACTTGGGACATTCGATTAGATAAGATTTAGTATGAAAGTAGCTCGCTCCCGACAATGCGAGGAACAAATATGTCGTGGAAAAGTAGCTCGCTACTGGCAATGCGAGTAATAAGTATGCCATGAAAATTTTGTCACCTATCGGAAGCGACTAATAAAAGCCCGATTTGATTGAAGCCGCATACCAGTCAGCGGGATAAAAATGTCTGGCTAGAAAATAAAAGGGCGTAGCTTAATTGGTAGAGCAACAGTCTCCAAAACTGTGAGGTGCAGGTTCGAGTCCTGTCGCCTTTGCCATAAATCAAGTTCAATTTGATTGAAGTCTATAAAACTTAGACAAAGCCTAAGCGTCTTGTGGGGATTGGTGAAGCATAACCCTGCAAGGCACTGAGTTACAATTGAAAAACAGTATTGATAAATAATAGGGTAAAGAGTGCTTAAAATTTGGATTGCCTGCTTATGTCATGCAACTTGATAAGGCTGAATATGATGATTCTTACGGAAAAATACGGTTGTATAGGTGATGATAAATGGTTAAAATTACGGCTCAACGGTGCACTAAGTGTGGTATTGAAAAAAAGTTGTCTGACTTTTATATGACAGATAGCGTTGCGTTTAAAAATACAAGGCGTGTGCCAATTTGCAAAGATTGCTTGAAAAGTCTTATAGAAACCACAGATGCGGAAAGTGTTTTTCGCATGATTGATAAGCCATACATTGCTTCTTTATGGAAATCCTGCCTATTATACTATGATTCACTTCCTACAGCATTGATTAATTACATGAGACAAATAAATTCCTTACCACAGTATAAACATATGACGTTCGCTCATAGTGCTTATGACGCTGATTTGAGCGATATAGACAAAGAAATGGAACAAAAGGAAATAAAAATTGAGTGTACAACTAATTATGATATTAACAAGTTGCGTGAAAAATGGGGATACCAGTTTAAAGACGAAGACTTGATTGGCTTTGAAAATCTGTATCGGGAATTAGAGTCTAATTATCTATTGCAAACTGCACAACATGTAGAATACTTAAAACTAGCCTGTATAGCTAATTATAACGCTAAAAGGTTCTTGGCTGAAGGTGATACAAAGCAAGCCAAGGACTATCTTGATATGTTTGATAAAATAGCCAAAGGTGGTAATTTAGCTCCTAGTCAGCTTTCGAAAGCTGATTTACAAGGTGGGTTAAATACTTTTGGTGAGTTGGTGAAACGTGTTGAACAAGAACTAGATATAATACCTATCCTGCCTAGATTTATGAAGGAGCCAAAAGATGATGTCGACTTGACTATATATTATTATGTGTCTTATATACAGCATCTACTTGGACAACCTTTAGGTAAATATGAGGATATATATAAATTTATTGAACAACGCAAGCTTGATTATGAACTTCATACACTAGATGATATAGATGGTAATATAGAATCAGGTGTGAAAAATGACATCTTATAAAAACTTTCAAAGCAAAAATGCTAAACATACTAAATCCACATCACGCACAGATATTTATGAGCCTGCTTTTGTTGATAAATATAAAAATGATGATAGGGATTTAAGTTCATTGCAGAAAAACATCCACAAGTGGGCAGATTTTATAGCATGGAGCAGGTGGTTTCCCTGACTTATTCTACGACCTAATTACCCCGCCAACAGGAGGTATCAGGTTAGATTTAGACCAAAGAGTTCTCTTAAGATGTTTGTCAAGGTTTACATCTACCTATGGCGTATTCCCTCGCGGATATGGAAAGACACTCATTGAGGTTATGAGTTTGATACATACAGCGATTTTTTTCCCATACATTGAACTTTCAATGACTGCTCAGACAAAAGAAAATGCCGCAAGCATATTTGAGGAAAAATATAGGGAGATAATTAGATATTATCCAGACTTAAAATCTGAAATAGTTACAACCAAGTTCTCTAAAGATATAGCCGAAGTCACTTTTACCTCAGGTGGCATGATAGATATACTTGCGAATCAACAATCATCAAAGGGCAGGAGAAGAAGAAGGCTGAATATAGAAGAATCAGCTTTGTTGAATGCCGCATTGTTTGATGACGTTCTGGCTCCGGTGGTAGAAGTAGGAAGGCGAACCGCTGGTGGCTCCTTAGACCCTCAAGAGATGAATTCGCAAATCAACTTTTTTACAACTGCGGGCTTCCGTGGCTCCGATGAATACGTTAGAAACGTGCAGATGGTAAAACAGATGTCTGAACTTGGTGGTGTAATGGTTTTAGGAGCATCATGGGAGTTAGCTAATGCCTATGGCAGAGGCAGAACAAAGGCGCAAATTATGGCAACAAAAGATACTACTTCGCCTGTTTTCTTTGGACAAAACTATCTTTCCCATTGGCAAGGCGCAAGCGATGGCGCATTAGTCAATATTAGTAAGGTTATGGAGTTAAGGACGTTAACGCAAGCAGAGTTAAAATCTGATGGTAAATCTAAATATATTATCTCTGTTGACGTTGCAAGGAGTACAAGTAGGGCAAACAACCAATCTTCCATTGCTATATTTAAGCTTAAGCATTCTACAAAGGGAAGACTCGTTAATGCTGCTTTATGCAATCTTATAAACCTACCTAATGGATTAAGCTTTGGTGCCCAAGCAGAAATAATAAAAAACATCGCTAAGGTATATCAAGCAGAAGTCGTTGTAGTAGATGGTGCAGGACTTGGTATTGGTTTGGTCGATGAATTGCTAAAAGAAACTATTGATACTAATACGGGAGAAACATTGGGTTGTTGGGATACTATAAATACTGACCATGAGCCTGAAACTAGTGATGCAGAGAAGAAGCTATATGTAATCACAAGTCAAGGAATACAGCATGATATAATAGTTAACTTTATGAATTTTGTCGAATCGGGTAAGTTGCGATTGTTAGCTAAGAAAACAAATGCCAGTCTCGACCCTGACAATATCGAATATTACACAGAGGAAATGATGCCATATATCCAAACAGATTTTTTGTTTGAGGAAATAAGCAACTTAAAAGTTGAGCAAAACGCTAACCGCAAACTATCCTTAAAACAACTTACTACTAGGGTAGATAAAGATAGGGTGATGGCGGTAATGTATGGGCTTTATTATATAAAACAATATGAAGACAATTTAATAAGCGATAACCAAGATATTAACGCTAATGATTTTATCTTCATCTCACCCCCATCTACACAAAAACAGCAACGTTATTGGTAAAGGAGGTGCCTCGATTGCATGTCTAAATACAAAGTAAAACGAACAATAAAGCCACAGCCACGAGAAGACCCGTTTTTACAATGGCTTCGCTTTCAGAAACAAATTGTGGCAGATGCAAACTCATATATTACAGGAGATAAACACTTCAATCCAAGAAAATATACACGCAAGCAAGTGCGTCAATTCATGGATAATCCTGTGGCCAATGAAAGACAATTACGTGAAGTAAGCCAATTCCTGTACGTTAATTCAGGAGCATACATGCGCTTAATAAATTTCTTTGCATCATTGCTTACATTTGATAACTATATCATACCGTTTTCAAGCACAGACAAATTTGATGCTCCTGCCTTCAAACGTGCTTTGGGCAAGGTTAATGATTATCTAGAAAAATACAATATCAAAAGAGAACTAAGCAAAATAATGACAGTCATTATGCTTGAAGATGTGTTCTTCGGCATAGAGACAGAAGATAAAAAGTCAATCATGATACGCAGACTTCCAAGTGATTATTGCAAGATAACACACTTTGATGACGGTGTATATGGATTTAGTTTTGACATGTCTTTCTTTGATAACAATGAAAATAAGCCACTACTGAAAGAGCAATTCCCTCCACAGTTCACGCAAATGTATAATGCATACCAGAACGGCGATGGAATGAACAGTAAGTGGCAAATGGTAGACGAAGATATAGCAGTATGCTTCAAGTTCCATGACAATCTTTTGTACAACGTACCACCCCTAGCAGGTACGTTTGAAGACATATTATATCTAGATGATTCAAAGGCACTCTCCTACTCACAGGACTTGATGGCGAACTATCGCATATTGTTCCAGAAGATGCCCTTTAAGGATAAGCCTACGGGTATGGGAGATTTGCTGATTGATGGTAAGGTTGCTCGTGAATACCATAATAATATCAAAGCAACTCTTCCAGATAATGTAGGCATAATAACTAGCCCTATGGAGGTTAGTTCCATTCCACTAGACAGACAAAAAGACAAAGAGAAAGACAATGTTCATCGTGCAGAAGCAAATATTTATACTTCTTCTGGTGTGTCTAGGGCTATGTTTAATGATGATGCAAGTAATAGCATTACAATTAACAAGTCTATAACGGCAGATGCCGCTATGCTGACAAGGCTCTTGCATCAGTTTGAAGTATTTTTCAAGAACAGACTTTCTAGGTTTGGTTCTAACAGTTATGGATTCAAGTTAGCATTTCTTGATACTACAGTTTTCAATCGTGATGAACGGTTAGACCAGTATTTAAAGACAGCACAATATGGTTTGCCCAAGAGCATTCTATTTGCCGCACTAGGTAGAAGTGCTAATGAAATAACCAGCCTGCTCGAATATGAAAACTCTATCAATCTAGTAGACAAGATGCGACCACTTAAAAGCTCACACACAGATACAGGTGATGAGGGTGGTAGGCCCACTAAAAATGAAGATGATTTGTCTGGTGAAGGCAAGAAAACTAGAGCAGGGAATAAAAACGAGACTAGGGCCAAATAGATGAAGTAAACAATATGCAGAGAGGAGGTGTAGGAGTTGTGAATGTAAATACAAGTATCCCTGTTCAGTTTGAGGTACTTAAAAATGATAGTGATTCACGTTTCATTTCAGTGAAGGTATGGGTTGCTCATGTAGGCCAAAATTTAAATGGGTCTTATTTTTCAAAAGATGCTCTTGAAATTCTTAAAGATTCTTTAGCCAATGTCCCAATACTTGGTTATATACAGGTTGATGAAAAGAACGAGACTGATTATAAGGGGCATGAAAATACCATTGTCATTACAGAGGATAATGTAGAGTTTAAGTACCAAGGACGGGCTTATGGTCTGGTTCCTGAAAATAATAACGCTAAGTTTGAAATCAAACTATGTAATGATGGTGTTGAACGTGAGTTTTTAACATGTGAGGCTCTAATGTGGCGCAAGTTCCCTGAAGCAATTGAAATTATAGAGCGTGATGGTGCTAAAGGACAATCAATGGAACTTCAAAGAGATAGTATCAAAGGCCACTTCGATAAGAAGGGGATTTTTCATTTTGATAGTGCTTTAGTAGAAGGTCTTTGCTTGTTAGGTGATGATTATACTCCTGCAATGACAGGAGCAATTATAGAAGTATTTAGTGTCTCAAACATTAAAGAACAGATGCAAGAGATGATAACTGAACTGCAATTATACACGCAAGGAGGGAATGAAGTGCAAAATGAGTTTACATTAACTAGTCAGCAATTAAGAGATGAGATTAGAAGTATTTTAAGTATAGAAAAATATATAGACAAGTGGGGTTGGGAAGGCCCCCGTTATTGGTATGTTGACCATGATGAAAATTTTGTTTATGCCCATGATGAATCAAAAGGTTACACTAAAATTTATTCCTTTAGCTACACCATTAATGGCGATGCAGTAACAATTGATTTTGACAGTCAAAAACGTGTGAAAATCGTCTTTGAGCCTTTTGATGGTGAAGATGTTGATGGTAGTTTCGCTTTTGTTGCGTTAGAACGTGTTGAGGGCATTATTGAACACGCTATCGCAGAAACTCAAAAGAAAGTTGAAGAAGAATTTTCCGCTAAAGCACAGGAAGCTGAAAACAAATTTAATACTAAGGTTGAAGAGCTTAACACCCAATTAGAAGAATTCCAAACCAATTATACTACTCTAGAAGATGAAGTAAAACAGCTTCGTGAATATAAGGAGCAGAAAATTGCTCAAGAACACAATGATGCTGTTGATGCTTTGTTTGAAAGATTTTCTAATGAACTGACTAATGATGATGTTGCAGAACTAAAAGAAGAGGCTATTAATATGAGCCTAAATGATTTAGAAATTGCATTGTATGCATTAGTTGGTAAAAAGAAAGCTACATTTAGTGCAGATACCAAGCAAAAGAAAATCATAAAACCATTAGACAACACTCCCGATACGCTAGTAGGCGGTAAAAGTTGGGGGCATTTAATTATTAAAAAGTAACTGTTAGGTGTGAAGCAAAATGACATTTTTATTAATCCCGCATAAGACGGGAATTGTTAAAAAACTCAAATTTAAAGGAGGAAATTATAAATGGCTAAAGGCATGGTTCGTTTAGACCGCATTAATGGCGCACAAATTTATTCTTTAGTACATACTGCCGCTTTGGAAAATGGTATGGTTTGCAATCTTGGTTCTCTTGCAGAGGGTGAGCGTGAATTATTTGAGGTGGCTACCCCTACTACTGATACTTTGGGTTCTGCACAGGTAGTTCTTATCGCTACTCCTGAAGTTAATTATGATTCTCAGCTTGGTATTGAAGATTTCTATACCCCTGCAGGTTCTGCCGCCCGTGGTATTGGTTTAGTAGCAGGCAACATCGTTACTATTACTGACAATATGATTTCTGGCACTACCAAAGTTGGTGAATATGTAATCGCCGCAAATAATTCATTAAAGCTTGCTGCATCGCAAACTGCTGGTGAAGGACTTTTTGTAGGCGAAGTAATTGAGAAAACCACCCTTGGCTACTACAATGAGCCAGCAACCGTTATTCTTGTTCGTAAGAACTAGTTTAGAAAGATATTCATAAGGAGGTAAAAATAAATGAATGAAATTACTAAACTAGCTATTGACTTAGCAAAGGGGAATGTGGGCAACTTCTCTATAGAAGAAACCGATAACACTTTGCGTCAATATTTCGTTAATATGTTGGGCACTGACAAACCTACTCGCACTCAATTTGAAAAACATAAATATGATATTTTTGAAATTATTTCTGTTGCTATTGATACTCCTGTCGTAGAGGGGATTACTGACCAGTTTGATTTCCTAGCTGAAATTCGTAACACAGCTTGGGGTGACACACCTGTTTTTGATGTTGATAATCCCAATTTGTTTGAGGTTGCTGTGGTTACGCACGGTACAGGACAACTTCGTAGACAGCGTATCACTAATGGCAAAGTTACCGTAACTGTCAAGTTACATGGCATCAAGATTTATGAAGAGTTTTATCGCTATCTCGCTGGTCGTACTAATTGGCCTAAGCTTGTTGAGAGGGTAAGACTTTCTCTTGAATCTGCTATAAAGGGCGATGTTTATCAGGCCATTTATGATAGCCATGATATTTTAGGCGATACCTATAGTAAATCTGGTGTCTATGATGAGGCTAAACTCTTAGAGTTAGCTGATACTGTAGAAGCCGCAAACCCTGGTGCTAAAGTTATGATTGTCGGCACTAAGTCTGCATTAAGAAAAGTAACTTCTGCCGAAGTTTCTGATGGCATGAAAGACTACAAGAATCAGTTGGGCTATTATGGTACTATTGGTGGCTATGAAATGCTTGAAGTACAGCAAGTACATAAACCTGGCACCGATACCCCTGCTATTAGTAATGATTTCTTGCTAGTTATTCCTGTTCCGACAGATAAGATGGTTAAGATTGTATTTGAAGGTACTCCTGAAATTATTGATACACAGAATCCTGATGATTTATCTAAGGAGTATACTTTCTTCCGTGCTTACGGTGTAGCCGTTGTTGCATCTCGCAAGTATGGTATCTATCGTCTAGAGGCACCTGTTGAGGGCTAATGAAGAATTAACGGGGAGAGCCTAGGTTCTCCCCTATCTATTTTAAAGGTATCAAGGAGGTTTTAAAATGTCTGAAGAAGTTAAGGAGAAAAAAACTAAAACCACAAGGTCTAAAAAGGCAAAACCAAAGGTGGAAAAGACTGTAGAAAAGGAAAGTATACAAAAAACACAGGATACAAAGGTTGATGAATTAATTGCTAGTGCTAAGGAAATTATAACTGAAAAATCATCAAAGCCAAAGTCAACTAGGAAACGAAAGATTGATTTGTCTGATGAAGTAGAGGTTGTAAACTTCACTAATAGCAACTTCTTTTATCGCTCACCCAGAAGTGGAAGAATATATGACTTTGCAAAGTTTGGTTCCACTGATTTAATGAGTGTAGATGAGTTGAAGACAATGCTATCAGCATATCCAGGGTTCCTTCGTGCCCCTTGGTTATTAATTTTAGACGCAGATGTTGTAGATTACTTGGGTTTAACAAGTTTGTATGAAAACATTAGAATGCCCAGACAAATCGACCAGTTATTTGAAATGTCTGCACAAGAGCTTGCACCAATTCTGAGGGCTTTACCTAAAGGGATGTATCCATTAGTAGCAAGTAGGGCGCGTGAGAAATTGGCAAGTGGCAAGCTAGATTCTATGGGGGTAATTAAGCTACTACAGGAAACACTAGGTACTGACTTAGGTTTAAATGTGTAGGGAGGGGTAACAATGCCTACCCCTTTTTCTGATGTTTATAGCATATTTCAATCAAAGATATTCGATGCCGATTTAGCACTTATGAGCGAAGCAACTGCGGAGGATTTACAGTATAAATACCTTCGTAGTGCATGCACAAGGTTTTCAGAGTGCGATATTGACTTAACAGATATAGATATAGAAAAAGCAACTTTTAATCAAACATTACCTTATGATGTGCAAGAGATACTTGCTACTTACATGATTGTGGAATGGCTATCGCCCAAGATATATACTGCTGATTTGTTGCAACAGACTATGGCAACAAAAGATTTTACCTTGTATTCGCAGGCTAACCATATTAAAGAGATTAGGGAATTGCGCAAGTATGCGTTAGAGGAAGCTGCAAATATGGTTATTAAGTATACATATAAAGATGGGGTTGGTGATTTAAAATGAGTACCAACCAAAGCAAGTTATATTTTAAAGCTATGGATAGGCGTATTCAACATCTTTTATTTCTCAAGGAAAATGAAAGCACCAATATAGATAAAACAATAGATTCCCTGATTAGTGAATTAATAGGCTATCAGGGTTTTGTTTATCATGGTGAGGAATATGGTCACCTATATGAGATATTAAAGGCAAAGTTGAATAGCTTAAAAAGCATTGATGATTTCGCACACTATAGGCGTGAAGTTTTCAAGTGTAAAAACATTTGTCGACAATTAGCCGAGAAATAGTCGGGACGGGGTGATGTGCAAATGCAGGGTTATTTCTCTAAATATAAAGAGCGTATATTTTTGCATGGTGATTCCGTTGCAGAACAACAACGTCAGAGGTTAGCGAGAAATGTTAGCCTTGCATTTGCTAACGCTCCTGACTACATAGTTGTTCAAATAAACGGTGCTGACGTTGGTTGCCGTGTGGTTGATGATAAGACAACTAGGCAAGGGTATCGTTCCTCTAGTACCATGAAAACGCTTATTTTTGAATCGGGTACACTTTTTGAGACAGGAAACTATGTGGATATGGATAATCAAAAATGGCTTATTACTGATTTTATCAATGACGTTATACCAAAGGCACACATTCAGTTGTGCAATAACGTGCTAAAGTTCATTGATGATGCAGGTGCTATTGTTGAGTATCCTGCTTTTGTGCAGAACAAAAGTCTCTATACTACTGGTGTAGATGGTGGCAGAATTATTTCTATCCCTGATTCTAAGATAACTGTGGGCGTTGCATTTAATGAAGATATTTCTAAGTTGGCTAGATATAAGCGTTTTCTATTTGGTAGAAATGGCAAGTATTTTGCTTATAAATTAACACTGATAGATATAGCTACTATTCCTGGTCTTGCGCTTTTGGTTATGGAAGAAGATGCCATTCAACCAGAAGACAATCTTGAATTGGGTATTGCTGACTACAACAAAAAGGTTGACCCTCCTCCCTCTCCTACTGAGATTGCCATAACAGGCGACAACAGCGTTAGGGTAGGTATGGTCAACACTTATACTGCCGATAGTGAAGTAATTTGGACGCTGACAAATGAAGATGGCTCCCCCACTTCTTATGCGTCAATAATAGAGTCTAGTTCGTTACAGTGTAAGGTTGAAGCTGGTAGCACACCTAATAAAAAGATTGTTTTAACTGCAACGTCTGTTGAGGATGAAACGGTTAGTGCAAGCCTTATTATAAGTATTAAGAGCTTGTTTTAGGGTGGTGAGTGAATGAAGCTAAGAATGGATGAAATCACTAAGCACAGAACCACCATTATGCAGAAGTTATTAGCAGATGAAGAACTGATAAAGGCAGTCTATTATCCTGATAGTGATTATCTTGATAAGCAAAAGCCTAATGCTGGCTTGTTAGTGTATAGAAATATCTTCCCCTATAGGTATGTGCCGACAACCACAGAAGAGGCTAGGACTTACATCACAATGAGCATTTCTTACCGCAAGTCTGGTGCATACTTCAAGGTTGGCAGTATAACTCTATTTGTTTTTTGCAACCAGAGCATTATGCCTACTGACTATGGATTCTTACGTGTTGACCATATCGTGAGTCGCATTGATACTATAATGAATAAGTCCAATGCTTTCGGTATAGGCAGGCTTGAGTTAGAAGCTGTAGATGAGATGGTTGTAGAAGGCAAAATGCCTGGGATGTATATTCGATACAAGACGGTCGATATGCAATGATTAAGCATGATGATTTAAGATTGTTGTTTGGACTTCCCATAGAGATTCAAGGCGTTGGGGAAATCCACCCACTAAAACTCATTGATATTGTGAATTTAGGTGAAGAAAAATACAATGACCTATTACTACCCTTTGTAGTAAGCACAAATGACATTTTAGAATCGGAGCATTTCGACATATACACTTTATCTACTTATGATGTGGTGATGCTATTTTGCTCTTATGACGAAAGCTTTAGGAAGTCTATGTGTGACTCAATAAAAACATTCTTTCAAGAAGAGACTGTCGAGTTCATCCCCGATATAGGGGTATTTTTTTTGGGTGAAATTGAAGAGCAAAGAGTAATTCATCCCAACAACTTTGATGCTATTAGGCAATGCGTCTTGATGCAAAATTGCATTCAAGAACCAATGGTCTACAAACCTGCTAATGAATCTGCACGTAAGTTTATAGAAGAAATGAAACAGAATCAGAGAAAAAAAACAAAACCAAAAACTTTTGAAAGCAGGTTATTTAACATCATTTCTGCTGTTTCTTGTGACACTCCCTTTGAGGAATTGCTAAGGCTAACAGTATATCAGCTTTACAACAGGTATTATCGTCAAGAGATGAAAATGAATTACCAACAAATAATGAATGGTGTTTATTTCGGAACAGTAGATAAAACGAAATTAAACATGAAAGATATTCATTGGTCTAGACCAATTAATTTTTAAGGAGGGTATTTAATGCTTAATAACTTTGTACTTCACTCTGTTCAAAAAGCAACCATCTATGATTTAAATGACAAGAGCGTTAAAGGCGTTTTAGAGCAATTAAAGACTACAGGCGTTGAAAATACTGCTACTACTACTTGGGTAACTGGCGGCCCTGGTGGGGCTAGAATTACCAGTTTCAACAGCAATCGCGAAGCACGTTTACCTATTGAGGACGCTGTCTTTACCAAGGAAACTATTGAGTTCCTTTCTGGCAATGCGGCTACTACTGGCGCACAAACTGTCACCTATGATGAAAAGTTAGTAGTTGATACTGGTGAAGTTACTTTAACAAATACACCTGAGAGTATCCGTGGTGTCTATATAGTTAATGAAGATGGCACTAAGGGCGCAAGCATTGAGTTTACTGAACCTGTCGCTAAAACCTTAACTCTTACGGGTGCTGAAGACGGTGACGAGGTTTGGGTTTTCTATGATATTAAGACTGGTGCAGACGCTACTAAGATGGGCGTTACTAGCGATGGTTTTGGCAAGGCGTTTGAAATTAGGGTTGATTGTCTAGCTCGTGACACCAAGACAGAAGTTGACTATCGCGCTCAATTAGTTGTTTATAAAGGACGCTTTGAAAATGACTTTACCATTTCAATTAACAATGAGGGTGAACCGCAGCCTGTATCTATGAATATTGACATTATGAAAGCACCAAAAGGTACGGCTATGTGGGACTTGATTACTTGGGACGATAGCAAGACTGTTTAATAGGATTGGGGCGTATGTAAATGAAGCATATGCCCCTTCTTTTTTTAGAAAAATATGACTTAATAAAAGGGCTATTTTCTATAAGGCAAAAAGGTTAATACGGAGGTTGATATTATTATGTCTAAAGTTAAGAATTTAACATTATCAGCTATGAAAAAGGAAGATAGTAAAAGGTTTCATAAAAGAAAAAAAATCATGGTGCAGGGTTATTCGGTTGAGATTGATGAAGTTTTTAGACCAACAAAATTGCAGGATTTAATGAAAGAACTTACAAAGCAAATTGTTTATGTGACTAAAAATGAAGAAATAGATTTTGATTTGGTTGATTGGATGGTTTATGCAAATTTTATGTTGGTTAAGTATTTTACAAGCCTTAGTGTTCCCGATAGCTTTGAGGAACAAGTGGCTATGATGAATATTATGTTAGACAATGACTTTCTGGAACCCATTATTAAGGCTTTTGACGAAAATGAGTTGCAGAAGTTTAGTGATATGTTTGCAAGAATTAATGAGGAAAATCCCTATTTAGATATGATTGTAGCACAGTCTCTTGAGGGCGAAGAGTTTGGTGCTGATGTTGAAGTGGTAGGTGATACTGATGGCGAGAACATTGAGCGAGTTGGAGAAGAAGATACAGGAGAGAATTAGGAAAGCGTTAGATGAAAATGTGGCTAAGGCAGTAAAAGAAGAGCAGAGTAAGGTCATATTGGAAGAAGTTTATCCTATATATCCTGAACCAAAGCGATACCAGCGTACTTTTGGGTTATCTAACCCAAAAAATATGGAGCATGAAATGATTGATGATAATACTGTAGCTATTAGGAGTCACTATATAGACAGGGAAAATAATGATAAAAATGTTGGCTATGTAGTGGCAACAGGCGTAGGCTATGACCATACAGGTTATGGATATGCGTATGAACTGCCAAGGCCCTTCCCTGAGTGGACAAAGGAAAAATTAAAGCAGAGCAAGGTACATGTAGAAGCACTTAAAGAAGGTTTAAAAGGTCAGGGCGTAAAAGTGAAATGATGGTGGTGATTAGCAGTGGCTATACCTAGAGTGACAGAACAAGAGTGGGCAGAAGTTAACAAGTTTAATAGGGAAATTGTAGAAGAATTTCTTGAAAATATGCAACACCTCTCTCCTGCTACGCTAAAACAATATGAATCAGGGTTAAAGATTTTTATGCGATACATTAAAGATTATGAGGATAATGTGCAAATCACAGAATTGAAACCTAGAAATGCACTTAAATATCAAAACTGGCTTATTAAAGAAGGGCTTTCATCTAATGGTAT
>CAZEYH010000018.1:0-15871 GCA_964515895.1 uncultured Clostridiaceae bacterium
AGGCAAATGAATATTCTCTCCTTTTGCAAATTCCATTTCTGTCGGACAATAAACTAAATTCATATTATACTTTTGGGGTAACTTACCATTGATTTTTAGTTCATATCCTAAATCATCTTCATTGAGAGCAAAAAAGAATATTTGGGAACTTTTTCCGCCTACAAGCCCCATACCATCAGATAAATAGCTATAGATATTATCAAATATTTGTCTTTTACGTCTAAATTCTCTCCATTCGGGTACAGGCTTTTGCCCCGAACCATAGTACAAATCACCATAACGATCATTCAAGAAATCTACAATGTTTTTCTTTACTAATGGGTCATTGAAAGAAAACTTTATTTTCCTTTCTTCACCATCTCTTATATCTCCTATATCAAGAAAATTACTTCCTATAATAATAAATGAATCAGTCAAATTAAGTCCCGTATTATTCCGTATTATTGCACTAAAGTCCTCTGCATCTATTGAAACTTCATTGATTAACTTCCCTTCGTAAGGTATGGTTTTGCTCATATGAATATATTTTGGATCCCACATTCCTACATTAAAAATCTTATATGCGTTTTCAGTTCCGTAAGTTAATTTGCTTAATATTCGATAATTTTCACTTCCATTAGATTGGGAACCGTAATAGTTCCTGCCGTAATAATTATTGTAATAATTTCGATTTGAACTAAATTCAATTATATCGGAGGGATTATAATCTATAGTCATATCTCCTCTTCGGTTGTTAAAAGCCCCTGCTGTTGTATATATTTCAGCAGTTCCCGCTTTCTCATTAAGATTTATAACTGAAATATTGTTCAACACAGCTGTCGTGTACCTGGTTTTAAAGCCTACTACGTATATAACCATGGTAAAAAGTAAAGCACTTACAGGTATAGCAATCCAGCTCAAATCTCTTTTATCTTTTCGTTTTAAAATGATATACAATATAGGACCTACAAGCAATATATAAATACTAATAGTCGCAAATAGAAAAATAAATGGTGGGTTTTGTGTGTCAGGCACATTTGATGCAAGATATTCAAGGTTCATAAAGCCTCTGTAGCCTCCTGATAACAGTAGTTCCGATTCTACTGATGACCCTGTTTGAGTTTTTTCATAAGCGCCTGAAATAAGCTTTTGCCATAAGACTTTTTCACCCTCCCATTCAAGGATAGGTTTTTCAGCAGGGTCAAATGTTAGGATAACTAAAGCCCCCTTCCCCTTATTATATGCAATTGCGAGAGGTACACCATCTTCCTCCAGTACTATATGCCCACCTCCAGGTTGTCCTGTCACTACAATTAACGGTATATCAGGGAACGGTTTTTTAACAAGTTCCTCAATATTATCTGTTTCAACAATATCCTTAGTTCCTTCAATTTTAAATGACTTTAGTTCATCCCCAAGCCCTGCATATGTTTTTTTTGCATTCGTACCTAGCCCTATGAAAAGCATTTTTCCGCTTTCTACCCAATCATTTAGTATAGTAAGCTGTTTATCGGTCAATTGGGAGGTATCATAATTACTGATAGCAATAATATCAAAAGATTCCATTAATTCTTTATCTATAGGAAAATTCTGTTCGGTAAAACTTGCAACTTCGGTAGTCAAGTCATAAGGTTCAGCCGCATCTACTGTTACAGCAGCAAGCTTTCTCTTTATATCAATATCACTTTGTAATGTATACAATAAATTTTCAGGTAGTTTAATGCCGGAAAGGCCCATCAATGTATCGGTATTTTCAGTTAATACCCCAATTAAAGGTTTAGATGGCGGTATAATACTTCTGAAATCATATTTTACTGTCTTTATAACCTTATTATCCTTAACAAGCCTGACTTCCGCTTTTTTGTTTGCGGTATAAACCGGAACATTTATCGTAATCAATTTCTTTGTTTCGGAAGGTAAATCTGCCCACTTGGCATAGATAACTTTTTGTGATTCCCCAACATCGATAAGCACTTGGAGCTCACCACTTATACTATCCCCTTTGTTTTCAACAGTAATAAAGAAAGGTGTAGAAAAACCTATCTTTGCCATATTTCGATATCCGCCCTCAACTGTAATATCTATAGAACTATTATCTTCGCTCGGTTGTGCCAGAACTTTTACAGGATGTAATATATTAAATGTAAACGCAACAACAAAAACAACGATAAAAATCGCCAACATTATACCGAATCTATTACCTAGTCTATTTATTCCTACAGCATTAAATGTAAAGGATTTCCTTTTATTACTTCTTTTATTTTTTTTAGTGTCGCTTCTTACATTGCATTTTTTATACTTTCCGTCCATTTTACCACTCCTGAAGTTAATAATAAATCTAAAAATCCAATCATAATAATTTCAAATTATACAATTATCAGGTTACCTAATCATACCATTCAAAATAAGTATTGTCACCTATTTGAAAAATCTGTAAAATGTACAAAAACAACTCTTTTACTTTTTCAAATATAGCTGCCTGTCATGTTTAGACTAAATATCAAACAAAAATGTTCCTTATAACATAAACGGGCGCATTTTCTGTACATGTACATAACCCATATAGTGTATCATATAATAGTATTAAAAATCCCAGAATAAATATTTCCCGGGATTTATAGAATTAACTGAAGTGAAAATTGCACTTCAGTTTAAATTTACTATTCCTACAACGTTATCTTTCTAAATGCCCTACCAAGAGGCTTATAAAGAAGCATTGTCAGTAGTGAATTAATAACTGATTTGAATAAATTAAAGGGTATTACCGATACTGCAAGGCTTGCTTTGACGACCTCATAAGGTACACCAAATTTCGGAGCAAAATACAAGTTTGCAGGTATCATTACCAAAATCATAGCAAGAGAACCTGCTATAAGTGAAATTATTGCTCCTTTAAAAGTGTGTATCTTCTTATATATTACCGAGGAAACCAAAACTAAAACACCTGTTGCCATAACATGCATTACAAAACCTATCCACCCGCTCCCTGAACTTACCGTTACAGACTGAATAAAAGAAACAATTAAGGTTATTATAAGTCCTGCAATAGGACCATACATAAATCCACCTATAAGAACAGGAATATCCGCAGGATCATATTCCAAATAGGTAGCAGAAGGAATTAATGGAAATCTAACTACCAACATAAGCACAATTGCCAGTGCTGATAATACTGAAATTTTTACCATTTTGTTTGTACTAAATTTCATAAATTAACACACCCCTCACAAATAATTTAGAAAACTAAAAAATTCCCTGAATAAATCTTCAGGGAATTTTATTTTACATTTATTTGTTTTTTATAAAGAACCGGTGTTGAATTTTCATTAATTTATCAACATGCTAATTCATTAATTCTTTCATTAGTTATCTACAAACTCTTAATTAAAACTCTTAATTAAATTTGTTCAACCAGATCTTATTAAAAACTTCTTCTCTCATCCAGACTCTACTGTCGGCTCCGGAATCTCACCGGATCAGCTTTGGCTCGCGGGCTTACGACTATATTACATCCGTATCACCGCCGGTCGGGAATTACACCCTGCCCCGAAGATTATATTCAGTTTTTATGAATTTATAATACCATGAAACTTATTATAAGTCAATTATTCAATTCTGTTTTTCATTAAATGTATAACAAATTTTAACTTAAAGTTATAATTTAAGCAGCAAATTGTTTTCAGTATTTGATAAATATATAAAGGGCATGAGAACGATTTCTCATGCCCTTTATATTACTCTCGTTTATTTTATTAATCCCAAGCTTTCTTACCTGCTCTGATCTCCTTATAATTTTCCGGAGTAGCTGTTTCAACACCGGTATCAATAAATAGTCCGAGTTCATCTTTTTCTGCATCAATTTCTTCGCCTTTAATTAATTTATATAGATTTATTACGCTTAAACGTCCCATTGCATAAAAATCTTGCCCTATAGCAGCATCGCACATCTCCTCATCAAAAAACTGAAGCATGGGATAGAATGTATCCATAGTTACAATTTTATGGTTATCGGGATCAGCTTTTCTCCATTTTGCAAGTTCCGGTAATGCCTCAGGCTTAACAAAATATGGCCATCCGCCAACGAAAAACCATGCATCTAAATCTGGATTAGACCTAGTATAAGTTTCAATTATTTCAACAGATTTATCGATGTCATCTTCACAAGCCCCGGTATAAACTATCTCAATATTAGTGCCTTTGATTGCATCTGCAAATCCCTCCATGCGAGCTTCAAGATCAAAAGCACCTAAAATACCCGTTAACTGGGCAACTTTAATTTTAACATCTTTTTTGTCGGCAAATAGTTTTACCATCTGCTCCCCGCAGAGTTTTCCGGCTTCGTAATTTTGTGTGCCGGCATAAAATGCTCTCCCACTATCAGGAGAATCAGCATCAAATGTAGATACTTTAATACCGGCATCTATTGCTCTTTTTAACACATCAACCAAAGCATCCGGATGGTTGCAGCTAATTGCTATACCATCAACTTTCTTTTCAATTAGCCCTTCAACAACTGCTACCTGTTCCGGCGCATCAGCTCTTACAGGAGCAACCCATTCAAGCTTAATTCCTAATTCTTCTGCAGCATCTTCTGCTCCATCCTTTGCATCATAGAAAACAGGGTTACCCAATTGTTGCGGAACCACAGCAATAACAATATCTTCCGCTTTTTCTCCACTCTTATCCGAATCTACCTTATCCTTTCCTGTTCCTTCACAAGCTGCAAAGCTAAAAACAAGAATAGCTGCTAATAAAAGAACTAAAATTTTTTTCATATTATTACCTCCTATGAAATAATATATTTTTTATAGACACTATTATTGACGGTGCTTTCTTAATTGATCTGCTGCAACCGCAAATAATATTACTAAACCAATAATAAACTGTTGCCAATGCACATTTACACTTAACAATACTAAAGCATTTCTTAAAACGCCCATTATGGCAGCACCCAGTATAGCACCTACAATTGTGCCTTCACCGCCGGATAAAGATGCACCGCCTATAATAACTGCCGCCACTGCATCCAATTCATAACCTGTACCAGCTGTAGGCTGCCCTAGTCCAAGTCTGGACGCTGTAATGATTCCCGCAAAACCCGCTAATGTACCACACAAGGTGTACACTAAAATCTTAATCTTATTAGTATTAATGCCGGAAATTCTGGTAGCCTCTTCGTTACCACCTAAAGCATATATTCTCCTTCCGGTAACTGTCTTACTTAAGAATATTGAAAATATTACTGCCAATATGAACATGCACCATATTGGAATGGGAATACCTAATAAATAGCCTTGACCTAGACGTAAGAATCCTTTGTGTACTTTTGTTATCGGATAACCTTTGGTTATAATGTAAGCAAGACCTCTAACTACACTTAATGTTCCGAGTGTAGCTATAAATGGAGGTAGTTTGGCTTTAATAATTAAAATTCCGTTAGCCAAGCCTATCAATGCACCGGTGGCTAATCCAAACAGTATTGAAGGTAGGATTGGAAGATTGAAGACGCTCATGCAATAAGCAGTTATAACACCTGATAAACCAAAGGTTGAACCAATTGAGAGATCTACCCCTCCGGTAATAATTACTAAACATTGACCTATAGCCATAATAGCTATATATGAGAAGGCCCTCATTACTGATAATAAATTATCAATAGATCTAAATGCAGGACTTACAATATACATTAATGTACTCATTGCTAAGAGAATGATAAAAATATTAAAGGACGCGGATTTTCTTATTCCTTTGAACATATTCCTTAGACCCTTTGAGAATGAGTTGTGTTTTACTACATCAGCATTTAACATCTGTTTCTCCATCCTTTCACATTATGCTTTCTCATTGTTTATTTTTTTAAAGTTAACAATTTTTCATCCTATTAATAAATTGTAAAACAATTATAAAACTTTTATCACAATGATATTACCGAATATTGGCCCCCTTGTTAGATATTGCCATTTTCATGATTTTTTCCTGACTTGCATCTTCCCTTAATATTTCACCTTTTATTTTACCCTCATGCATAACAACAATTCTATCTGACATTCCCAATATTTCAGGGAGTTCAGAAGAAATCAAAATAATGCCTACCCCTTCCTGCGCAAGCTCCGATATTAGGAGATGTATCTCCTTTTTTGCACCCACATCTACTCCGCGAGTGGGCTCATCTAATATTAATATTTCAGGATTTGTTGCCATCCATTTGGCAATAACTACCTTTTGTTGATTTCCACCAGATAAATACATAACCTTTTGTTCATCGCTGGGAGTTCTTATCGATAATTTTTCAATATAATCGGCAGCTAATCTATCTTCTTTTTTCTTATCAATAAAATTGAGTTTACTCAACATTCTTAAAGCTGCAAGAGTAATGTTTTCTTTGACCTGCATACCTAATATAAGTGCCTGTTCTTTCCTATCTTCCGGCACAAAGCCGATCCCATGTTTTAGTGCATCTTCTGTTGTATTTATAGTAACCTTTTCACCATGAATATATATTTCCCCTGTTTCTTTTTTATCAATTCCAAAAATAGCTCTCATTACTTCTGAACGCCCTGCACCTACTAATCCGGCAAAACCTAATATCTCACCCTTTTTTAAGGAAAAATTTATATCTTTTAAAAAGCCTTTGGTACTTAAGTTTTTTACTTCAAGAATAGGTTCACTAATATCCGAGGGTAATTTAGCAAAAATATCATTAATTTCACGTCCAACCATCAAATTAATAATAACCGATTCTGTCATTTCGCTACGATTTAAGCATCCTACCATCTTACCATCTCTTAAAACTGTTACCATATCTGCTATTTCAAATATTTCATTTAATCTATGGGAAATAAAAACTACTGCAACATTCTTGTTCTTAAGTTTTTCGATTATGCTAAATAATACCCTTGTTTCAGAATCTGTTAAAGAAGATGTAGGCTCATCCATAATTACTATTTTTGAATTAAATGAAAGAGATTTTGCAACCTCAACCATTTGTTTCTGTGCTGTTGATAAATCTCTTACCAGAGTTTTTGTAGAAATGTTTAAGCCTACTTCATCTAATAAATTTCTGGCTTCCTCATGCATTTTAACTTTATCTACAAAAATACCTTTTCTGGGTTCCCTGCCAATAAAAATATTTTCTGCAATATCCATATTTTGTAGGAGATTAAGTTCTTGATATATTATGCTTATTCCTAGATTTTGTGAAGTTAATGTGTCTGTAATTTCTACTCTTTTGTTATCTATAAATATTTTACCTTTGTCCATCTTGTAAACACCAGAGAGTATCTTCATCAAGGTAGATTTCCCGGCACCATTCTCTCCTACAAGTGCCATAACTTTACCCGGTTCCAATTCAAAGTCTACGTTATCTAATGCAAGTACACCCGGAAATGTTTTTGTTATTCCGTTCATTCTTAAATATGCATTATTTTCATTTTGCACGCTTTCACCTTCTATATTATATTATTGTTTATTAAATAAAAACTGTATATTTATTGATTTTATGGAATATTAGAACAGTGTAAACCGTTTTTATGCCTTAAGCTTATATTTTTAGACTTTTTTATTTCACCTCCGTTCATTTTTTAGCGGATATGAAATTTATACTCTCGTGTGCTATATTTATTCGTATGCTACATATAATAGTTGGTTTTTTATTATAGAAATTTTATAGTTTAAATAATTTATGGTTTTAAAGAATTATAACTTTGTATAATTTTATTTTACATAATTATATTACCAAATATTTGATAAAAATGCAAATGAAATTTCAATTAAGACACTAGTTGATTTTTACATCTGAACTGTAACCTGGTTAATGCATTAGCAACAAGGCGTATTTTATGTATATGATGCAAAATATATCATAATCCTATAAAGTATGTGGAAGCAGAAGCATGGGGACGGTTTTCCGCTTCCACATGCTTCCTCTTTATCATTTCTTTATCATTTCTTCATTTTTATTGCTTCTTTAGCTTTATTAACTATATCTTCAGCAGTAATACCGTATTCCTTCATTAACAACGCAGGTTTACCCGATTTTCCAAACCTGTCCATTATGGCAACAAACTTTACCGGCACAGGGTAATTTTCTACTATTACTTCAGAAACAGCGCTTGCCAGACCGCCATGTACATTATGTTCTTCAGCAGTAACAATGGCCCCCGTTTCCTTTGCAGCTTTAATTATAATATCTTTATCAATAGGTTTTATTGTATGGATGTTAATAACTCTTGCACTAATACCTTCACCCTTCAACATATCTTTTGCTGCCAGAGCTTCATGTACCATGAGTCCTGTTGCAATTATTGTTACATCAGAGCCCTCTGAAAGAGTTACACCTTTGCCCCATTCGAACTTATAAGTATCCTTATCATACAACACTGGTACTGCAAGGCGTCCAAGTCTTAAGTATACAGGGCCTTCATATTCTATTGCTGCTTTTACCGCAGCACGAGTTTCTACCGCATCGGCTGGAGAGATTACCGTTATATTAGGTATGGAACGCATTATACCCATATCCTCTACCGGCTGGTGTGAAGCTCCGTCCTCACCTACAGATATGCCGGCGTGAGTCGCGCCTATCTTTACATTCAACCTTGGGTAGCATATAGAGTTCCTAATCTGTTCGCATGCCCTTTCAGCTGCAAATATAGCAAAACTACTAGCAAAAACTATCTTCCCACAAGTAGCAAGTCCCGCAGCAGCCGACATCATATTTGCCTCTGCTATTCCCATATTGAAAAATCTTTCGGGATGTTTTTTTCTGAAAGATTTTGTTCTCGTAGACGCTGAAAGATCTGCATCCAAAACTACAATCCTATTATCTGATCCAAATTCAGCCAGAGCATCACCATATGCCTGCCTAGTAGCAATTTTTTGTACCGAAGAATTCATCTGTGTCATTTTATTCCACCTCCAATTCAGCTAGAACAGCATTTAATTCAGCTATTGCCTGATCTCTTTGTTCTTTATTGGGAGCCGAACCATGCCAACCAACTTCATTTTCCATAAAAGATACGCCTTTGCCTTTTGTCGTTTTTGCAATCACTACAGTAGGTTTATCTTTTGTGCTCTTTGCCTTATTTATTGCATCAATGATTTGTACATAATCATGGCCATCTACTTCAATGACATTCCAACCAAAAGCTTTAAACTTTTCTTCTACCGGTTCCGGAGACATAACTTCGGTTATTTTACCATCAATCTGTAAGCCATTATGATCAAGAAAAGCTGTAAGATTATCAAGTTTATAATGGGCAGCTGCCATTGAAGCTTCCCATACTTGTCCTTCCTGTAATTCTCCATCTCCCAATATGGTATATACTCTATAATCCTTATTATCTAGTTTTCCAGCAAGAGCCATACCAACAGAAGCAGAAAAACCTTGGCCTAGAGAACCTGTAGACATATCTACCCCGGGTACATCTCTCATACTTGGATGACCCTGAAGATAACTTTCTATGCTTCTAAATTTGGGAAGCTCTTCTACCGGGAAAAACCCTTTCTCAGCTAAAGCCCCATACAAAGCAGGCGCACAATGACCCTTAGATAAAACGAACCTATCCCTGTCGGGCCATTGCAGGTTATGTATATCCACCCTCATCTCATGAAAATAAAGTACTGTAAGAATATCAGTACAGGATAAGGAACCACCGGGATGTCCTGATGCTGCGTGATATACTTCTTCTATTATATGTCTTCTTATTAAGGTAGCATACTTTTTGAGTTGCTTCAGTTTTTGTTTATCCATTGTTAACACCGCCTCCATAAATAGTTTTTCAAATATCAGTATACTATATCAATATTAATGTGGCAAGGTACTGTTCATTCATGACTCTTAAAACCTTCACCTAATACTTCTCTAACATCAGCAAGTATAACAAAGGCATCGGGATCCATTGCCTTTACAATTTGTTTTACTTGAGAGATTTGTGCCCTGTATAACACACACATAAGAACCTCTCTATCTTTGCCTGTATACATACCGGTACCTTTAAGTGCAGTTACACCTCTATCTAAATCATGTAAAATTTTTCCTGCAATTTCATCAGATTTATCTGAAATAATATATACTGCTTTGGCAAAATTTACACCTTCTAATACTGCATCAATCACTTTAGACATGATATAAAGTGTTACTATAGCATATAATCCAATAATAAAGCTCTTAAAAACAATAGTAGCAAATATGATAATGCATGCATCGATAAATAATAAAATTTGGGCCACAGTAAAATTGGGAATAAAATGATTTATAATCTTTGCTGCCAGGTCACTTCCACCTGTTGTAGCTCCCGACTTAAAAACCAGCCCCAGACCAACTCCCATAAAAAGACCCCCAAATACGGAATATAATAGAAGGTCCGGTGAATAATATGAGGATTCAGGACTTGTAAGAAATAATTGTACAAAATGACCGATTAAAGGTTGGGACATATCAACAATTAAAGAAAGAAGTATTGTACCAACTAATGTACGAACAAAAAATCTTTTTCCAATATATTTCACACCCATAACAAACAAAGGAATATTAAGAGCAAGCATTATTATTCCGACCGGTAAAGTGCCACTACTTATATGATAAATCACGGTAGCAATACCACTTACACCACCAGGAGCGATTTTATTTGGAATTAAAAACACATTCATACCCACAGCAGTAATAATCGATCCGATAATTATTAGCAAATAATCCTTCAACATTTTTATTTTATCCTCTTTATAATTTGGACTGCAAATGTTCATAGTTAATATCTCCAAACTGTTTTATTTTGATACTTATACATTATTCCTGTTACATTGAAAACAATACTCTATTCTAAAGCATTGTTTTCAATACTTTAAATTCACATTTCGGTTCAAACAGTAAATAAAAATGATTAAATATTAAAAAACTCATTACTGCAATTTACTACTAAAATCACTTTTATTTATATTTATATATTTATTTATTATCTATATTTATATTTTAATCTTCTGCCGGAATTTTGCAATATGCTATTTGTTATCAATGCTTTTTCAACGTATCAACTATAATTTTTAACAAATAATGTAAGCCCACTTTCTTTATGTTGACAAAATATATGGTATAAAATAAACTTAGATTAGTCTACTGTAGCAGTAGGTTAATTTACTTGATTGGTTTTAAGGTGAGAATTTATGAAAGTACTGCATTTGATAGGTGGAGGAGATGTAGGTGGTGCTAAAACCCATGTCCTGCACCTTGTAAAAGAATTAGGAAATTACATAGATGTGAAAATTATTAGCTTCCGTCCCGGTATCTTTGCAGATGATGCTAAAGATATGGGAATTGATATTGAAGTAGTTAAAACTGGAAATATCTTTAAGGATATTAGAAGAGTCATTAAAATAGTAAGAGAAGGGGAATATCAGATAATTCATTCCCACGGTGCAAAAGCAAATATGATAGCAATTGTCACTAAATATATTACCGGAACTCCCACTGTAACTACAGTACATAGCGACTATCATCTCGATTATATGCATAGCCTGATTAAGAGTCTTTCTTTCGGTCTTATAAATGCTGTAGCCCTGCGGTTCATTGATTTTTATATAGGCGTATCCAATAATTTTAAAAAAATGCTGATAGAAAGGAAATTTAATCCTACAAATATCTTCACTGTTTATAATGGTGTTGATTTTAAAAATCCCATAAAAAATTATTCTAGGGCTGAATTTGCACAAAAATATAACATCGACCTGATTGATAGTGATATAATAGTTGGAATTGCAGCACGTCTATATCCGGTAAAAAGTATTAGTACATTACTAGATGCAGCAAACCTGGTTGTAAAAGAAAACCCGAATGTAAAGTTTATCATAGGCGGTGATGGCGAAGAGAGGGAAATGTTGGAACAAAAAGCTGAGTCCTTAGGGTTAAGTAATAGCGTATTTTTCACCGGCTGGCTTAATGATCCGTACGAGCTTATGGGCATTGTAGATATAAGTGTGTTAACTTCCATTAGTGAAAGCTTTGCATATTCAATTCTCGAAGGAGCTAGGTTTAAAAAAGCCACAATTAGTACTGATGTTGGCGGAATTCCAGACCTTATTGAAAGCGGAAAGAATGGTTATTTATTTAAGCCCGGTAACTATGAGAAATTAGCTGATTATATCCTCGAGTTGTCAGATAACCAATGTAAAAGAGAATTAATGGGGGAAAATATTTATGAAAAAGCAAAAACTTTGTTCTCCTTGGAAAAGATGTGTGAAACTCAACTTAACATTTATAAAACTATATTAAAAAGATGTGCTTATAACAAGACAACCAATCTTGAATACGACATTGTAATTGCAGGATATTATGGCTTTAAAAATATCGGAGATGAAGCTCTTCTTATGGCTATAATTCAGGACCTTAAGCTATATATGGATGATATTAAGATAGTTGTGCTTTCAAATAATCCCATGGAAACAAGGCTTCTTTATAGTGCCTATTCTATAAATCGCTTTAATTTAATCAAAATTGCCCGAGCAATGAAAAAGTCTAGAATGTTTATGTATGGAGGAGGAACTCTTATTCAGGAAAACACAAGCACTCGCTCCTTAATTTACTATCTTGGAATGATATGGATAGCAAAAAAAACCGGTCTTAAAGTTATGCTTTATGCAAATGGAATAGAGCCAATAAATAAATACATCAATAAGAGGCTAACTAAAGTAATTCTAAATAAGGTAGATATGATTACATTAAGAGAAGAAGCTTCAAAGAAAGAACTTCAAAAACTTGGAATTAACAAACCTCAAACTATTGTTACTGCAGATCCTGCATTTACCATTAAGCCATGCACAACTAATGATATTGAAAATATATTCCTTGACGAAGAGATAGATCCAAATAGTCCAATCATGGGGTTTTCAGTAAGGAAATGGCATGGTTATAAAAACTATGTAGAGGTTATAGCCCGTGCTGCTGATTATGTGGTAGAAAAATACAATGTTAATCCTGTTTTTTTACCTATGCAGTATCCCGATGACTTACTTATAATTAAGTCAATTGTTTCTAGAATGAAGCATAAAGGGTATATTCTAGAAAACAAATATAGTGTATCCCAAGTTCTGGGAATAACTTCAAGGATGGATATTTTAATCGGTATGCGGCTCCATGCACTTGTTTTTGCTGTAAGTTCGGGAATACCTGTAGTAGGACTTGTATATGAACCTAAGGTAGAGTGGTTTCTTGAATATATAGGATTAGGTCAAGTTTCAGCCGGCGATGTCAAAACTCTTGAGTTTGAAAGGTTGAAAAATGTTATTGATTATACTTGGGAAAATAGAGAACAGATTAAAATACATTTAGAACAAGTTAAAGATGAACTCAAAGAAAAGTCAATAAAAAATGCTCAAATTGCAATTGAAGTCCTAAATGGCTTTAATGGAAAGGAACTTGAACAAATATGAGAAATACTGTAGATATATTGGGAATACCTGTTGATAATGTAAATATGGAGGAAGCTCTGTCAAATGTAAAGAAATTTTTAAATTTAGGTGGGGTCCATACTATATATACCCCCAACTCTGAGATAATGATGGCTGCCCAAAGAGATAAGTACCTAAAAGATGTTTTGATACAAGGTGATATGCTTATAGCAGATGGTGCCGGAGTCGTGTTGGCCTCAAAAATCCTTGGATGCAAATTACCTGAACGTGTAGCTGGATTTGATCTGGTAAAAAACATTTTTCAGATTTCATCAGAAATTAAGCTTAAGTTTTTTCTTCTCGGTGCAAAACCTGGAGTAGCTGAAGAAGCAGCAGTTAACATAATTAATAAGTTTAAGTATGCAGAAATATCAGGATATCATCATGGGTATTTTTCTGAGGAAGAAGATAATGATATAATTAACCAAATCAATTCCAGTGGTGCAGAAATATTACTTGTTGCCCTTGGAGCTCCTAGACAGGAAAAATGGATACATGAAAATAAAAGTAGGCTTAAAGTTAAAATATGTATTGGTGTAGGGGGAACCCTTGATATTTTTGCAGGAAAAGCAACTCGGGCACCGAAATTTTTCAGAGAATATGGTCTTGAATGGCTTTACAGATTATATAAAGAACCGTGGCGTTTTCGAAGAATGCTCGATATTCCACGGTTTTTATTGCTTGCTCTACGCCATAGGTTATTTGGCAAAACTAAAACTCTCCAGAATTAAAAGCGATTGTAAGATTCTATCGTGCTTTTTATTAATTTGCCTCATCTGTCTCATCTGTCTCATCTATTTTATCTGTTTTACCTGCTTCATTTACTTTATCTACTACATCTGTTTCATCTGCCTTATCAGTTTCATCCTCTAATACACCTTCTTTTTGTTCTCCTTCTCCATCTGCCTTACTATCTCCCTCTATGTCATCACCTTCAATCTTATAATCTCCCTTTACAAGAACCCATATTTTTGTTACAGCCCTTATGCCTCTACCATCATCTCTTGATATTAACAGCATGTGATTTAAGGGTACTATATCATCTGTAACTAGATTATTCTTTTTGCTATCAGTTGTAATATCAGAAAGACCATCACCTTTCTCGCCTGCTATAGCAAGAGCCTTACCTGCTCTTAATATTATTTCAGCGCTATCCCCAAGTATAATACTTTGCCCTGCTTCCAGTTCAACAACCTTAAATTTCATATATTTTGATTGCTCTTCAATTTGATTTTTTAAATTATCTATATTTTTTTCTAATTGAACCAATTGACCTTTGACTGATTCTATAGTTTCATCACTTTTTGATCTTCTTAATTCAGATTTTAGTAAATTAATTTTAGAATTCACTTGAGCTGAAAATTTTCCAAATTCAGTATCCACATAACTTTTGGTAACCAAGGGGTCTTCATCACTTCCCGGTTCAGGACCAATACCACTAACAGTATGTACTAATAACAAGCTAATAGTTATCACCAAAATAGAAATAAATATATTTCTTTTGTTGATTTTGAAAACACTCATCTTTTGTATACCCCCTCAAATAACCTCAATACTACTAATTGTTTTTATCACCTAATTTTCACTGAAATTAGGTACTGGCTACAACTTTTTGTAACAATTGAATTTACTATATATCAACTAAACCAAGGCTTATGTACAAGGCCTCATTTACCTGTTCCATCAACTTATCATCCAGGTGGCCTATTTTTTCCTTAATCCTCTTTTTATCAATAGTTCTTACTTGTTCAAGAAGTATTACCGAATCTTTTTGAAGGCCATATTCTTGAGCATTTATTTCAATATGTGTTGGTAACTTGGCTTTGTTAATCTGTGAAGTTATTGCTGCTACAATAATAGTTGGACTAAACTTGTTTCCAATATCGTTCTGGACAACTAAAACAGGCCTAACACCACCCTGCTCGGAACCAACTACAGGACTTAGGTCTGCATAGAATATATCTCCTCTTCTAATTACCACTTACTACTCCAACTCCCCGAGCCTTTTCTCATATTTTTTTTGTAAATCGTTATCTGCTTCAAACCATATTTCAGATAATTTAATATTTATCTCGGCCATTTCCTGATAACCTTTTTTAAGCCTGTCCCTTACTTCAATCTTCCTTCTCTCCCTTATATATAACTGTATTGTCCTCCTGACGAATTCACTCCTATTAGTCTTTTCTATAGATACTATAGAATCAACTTCCTTTAGAAGTTGTTCCGGAAGACTGATTAATATCTTGCGTGACTCAGCCAAAAAATTACCCCCCCACTTTTCCAGGTATGTACAGCCGGTTTTATAGGAAAAATTTATTCTTTATTTAATAATAAGCTTAGCATAAAGTTATCATTACTAATACTTATTTACCTAATAAAAAAATATTCCCAGTTTATTTTTTATAATACAACATAATTATATATTCTACAATGACTCTTGGTCAAATTAAAATAT
>CAZEYH010000019.1:0-15740 GCA_964515895.1 uncultured Clostridiaceae bacterium
CATTGTGATTTAATAAATTCTACAACTCTTTCTACTTCCTTATCGCTTACAAAAGATCCTTGAACCCTTACCGGTTTTTGATGTCCAGTAGGATAAAAAAGCATGTCCCCCTTACCTAATAATTTTTCTGCTCCACCCATATCCAGTATTGTTCTTGAATCAACTTGTGAAGATACAGCAAATGATATTCTTGATGGTATATTAGCTTTAATTAGCCCTGTAATTACATCCACAGATGGACGTTGAGTAGCTACTATAAGATGCATCCCTGCTGCTCTTGCCATTTGTGCCAAACGACATATAGCATCTTCCACTTCCCCAGGTGCTACCATCATTAAATCCGACAACTCGTCAATTATAATTACTACCAAGGGTAGAGGATCTTGTTCCCCGGATTGGGAAACTAATTCATTGTAACCTTTTATATCTCTTACACCTTTTTCCGCAAACATTTTATATCTATTAACCATTTCCTGTACTGCCCAGTTTAAAGCACCGGCTGCTTTTTTGGGGTCAGTGACAACAGGTATCAGTAAATGTGGAATACCATTATATACACCAAGTTCAACAACCTTTGGGTCGATTAGAAGCATTTTTACCTCATCAGGAGATGACTTATATAAAATACTCATAATCAAGCTATTGATACAAACACTTTTGCCAGAGCCGGTAGCACCTGCAATAAGCAGATGTGGCATTTTTGTAATATCGGTTACTATACATTCTCCCGATATGTCTTTTCCAACGGCGAATGCCACTTTTGAAGGATGCTGATTAAATTCTTTTGATTCAATAACTTCTTTTAAAAAGACAGGAGTTGTTACTTTGTTAGGTACCTCAATTCCAACCGCTGCTTTCCCCGGAATTGGAGCTTCTATTCTAACACCCGGAGAAGCAAGGTTTAGTGCAATATCATCTGCTAGATTAACAATTTTGCTTACCTTTACTCCTGCGCTAGGTTGAATTTCAAACCTAGTAACTGTAGGCCCCATAGTAACATTAACAACTTTTGCCTCTACATTAAAGCTTTTAAGAGTCTCTTCCAGTTTTTTCGCACTTTCAATAGCAATGTGTTTATAAGCCCGAACATTTTTTCCGTTTTCCGTATTACCGTTTAAGAGGCTTATATGTGGATATTTGTAGAATATTTCCCGCATTTTCCCGCCGGACAAATCTGTAATTAAGCTATAATTATCTTTTTCTGACTTAACGATATTACTGTCATGTTTTTCCTCAGAGCTTTGTGATAAGTTATCTATTGCTGCTGTTTTTGATTTTGATTTCTTTCGTTTTTGGAAGTCTACAACTTTTGATTCTTCTATACTTTCAACTAATGAATCAGCCTGTATATCTTGATTCACTTGTATGCCTGATAGATTAACACTAATTTCCATGTCGTCATCTTCATAATTGCTACTTATTCCACTATCATTTTCATTAAAGTTAAATAACTCCTCATCTTTTCTGCTTTCTTTAATACCTTCAAAAAGCTTCTTTATTCCATTTAGAAATATACTTTTAATTTTTCTTGCAAACCCATATATAGAAATATCAGTTAGCAGTATTATATTTATTATCGATAAAGAGGTAAGTATAATAATTGCACCCAATGTCTGAAATACCAAAAGAAGAGGCAGTGCAACAATCCCACCTAGAACTCCTCCTCCAACCATATTTTGACCCTCACGGTAAAACATAACGATACAGTCTAACGGAGTACGGTTTTGATAATGGCTGTATTGGTAAGTACCTGCTTGAAAAATTGCTGATATTAATATTAGCAATGTACAAGTATATATAGCTTTTACTCTAATATTTTCTTTGTTTTTTCTAAAAAAAATAACAAGTGAGTAAATTATAATCAATATAGGAATTAAAAAAGATGGGATGCCTGCTATACCGGTAAGAAGCTTCCTAATCATATTACCAAAAACACCTATAGAATCATCTATATAATAACCTAGAAAGACTAGCAATCCTAAAGATAATGTTAATATTCCTGTTATTTCATTACGAATACCCTTACTTTTTTTTCTTATTGTTTTTTGTTTTTTTTCCTTATCTTTTTTCTTTACTTGATATTTTCTCTTTTGTTTGTTTTGACGACTCACTATCACACCCCCGAAAAATAATATATGGTTATCCAGCCTTCTTATGAAGGCTAATGAAGCTCAATGTGCATTAAGTTTCATCTGAAAGTCATTTCATGACTTTCAGGGTAATAACCATATTATAGCATCATAATAATAGTACCATAGTTTAATCGGTATTTCCAGATATCTTTTTCTTTGCAGCTTAACATTATTTGGTAATTACTTTAAGTTTTATAATTTTTAAAATCTAAGCCGTAGAAAGGTGCATTTATTTGTTTGAAGAAAATATTTCTTTAAATTATAATAGTTTTTTTATTACTGTTAAAACTAGCTTTAATAACAGTACCCGGCTGTAACTCAGGCTTTAAAAATGCCTTTGGTGATGTGCTTACTATCCTGTTAATAATATATTCATTATCTTGTAGAGAATAAACTTGAACTTTCTCTCCTAAATATTCGATTTCATATATTTGACTATATATGTCAGTACCAAAACCGAAAATAACATTATGGGGCACAATTGTATAAAGCATCATATTAATCCTTCTCCTTGCAATCTTGTTTCAAGTTTTTCTTTACGCTTTTCTTGAATTAAATCATAAAGCTTATCTAATGCTTGTGAAAGGCCTCCTAATTCTCTTATAAGACCATTTTGCACTGCTTCTTCACCGAATAGTACAGTCCCAACATCATTTGCTAATTCACCTGTTTTAAGCATTAATTCTCTGAATTTTTCCATACTTATATTAGAGTTTTTTGAAACAAATTGGACAACCCTATCCTGCATCCTGTCAAAATATTCATATGTCTGGGGAACTCCAATAATTAGCCCATTTAATCTTAAAGGATGTATAGTCATTGTTGCAGATGGTGCAATAAAAGAATATTTTGCAGCTACAGCCATAGGTACACCAATGCTATGCCCACCACCAAGTACTAATGAAACCGTAGGTTTTGACATGCTTGCTATCATTTCTGCAATTGCTAAACCTGCTTCTACATCTCCCCCTACAGTATTTAGTATTAGTAGAAGTCCATCTATATCAACATCTTCTTCAATTGCTACCAGTTGAGGTATTATATGCTCATACTTAGTTGTTTTATTTTGAGGTGGTAAAACAATATGACCCTCTATTTGCCCAATTATTGTAAGACAATGAATATTACCCTTTGGATTTTGAACTGTTGAATCAGCAGTTATCTCACTTGAATTAACTATTTTATCTTGTTTATCTGTCTCATTGATTTTTTCTATACACTTCTCTTCATATTTATTTACATCAAAAGCTTTGCTAAAAGTAACCTTATTTTCTGCTGACAAACTACCACACTCCACAAATTATAATTATACCTATATATTTATCTCTGCTTAATTTTCTTGTATCAGTTTCTATAATATTATGACTGCTCCCCAGAAAGTCGTTTCACAACTTTTCCCTACAGGTTATAACCATATTATTTCCCTATTCAGATTTTTAATTCTGCCTAATTTAATCAGATATTTATTCATATAAAGAAAAAACACCAACGTTTTTCAGCTGGTGTTTCTATAGTTTGATGTGAAGTTTAATATGAGTAAGCCTATAAGCCGGGTTCTGTATTGAACAGCCATCTATCTAGGTCATACATTACTGTATGACTCAAGCCACCTACCCGGGACTGGCGGGCCGCCATATAGTCCCTTTTTACGGTGTTGCTCCAGGTGGGGTTTTCTAAGCCAGTCAGTTGCCTGACTACTGGTGAGCTCTTACCTCGCCTTTCCACCCTTACCTAATAAAAATCAGGCGGTTGTTTTCTATGCACTTTCCTTGAAGTCGCCTTCACCGGGAGTTACCCGGCACCTTGCCCTGTGGAGCCCGGACTTTCCTCATATACATCCTTTCGACTTTGTATACGCGGCTGTCTGGCTTACTCACATCTTTATTATTTCAAACTTATTTTATTTTATCGCTTTTTTATTATAATACCCTATTTGCATATTGTCAATAGTATCTAAATGGGTCTTTTTCCATATTATTACAACTTATTTTAGTCTCCGGAAACTGTTTTTGAAGCCAATCTGTTATTTGGGATACTATTATATTTTCTGTACCAAAATGACCTGCATCAATGGCACAGATGCTCATTTCAAGTATTTCAGTTGCAGTGTGGTATTTAATATCACCAGTAATAAGAATATCAATATCTTCAGTTATTGCATTCAAAATGCTATCATCAAAACTTCCTGAAAATACTGCTACCTTATTTATTTCTTTATCAATATTGCCAACTAACTTTATATTTTTTATTTTTAATGTATTTTTAATATTATCAATAAATTTAGATAGTTCTTGAGGTGGTGATAGCACCCCCACTTTTCCAAAACTATAATCATTCTCTAAGCTTCCTGTTTTAAGATTTTCTATTTCTGTCAAGCCTATAGTACGAGCAAGACACCAATTAACTCCTTTTTCTGCATAATCTAAATTTGTATGGGCACAGTAAACACAAATATCCTTTTTAATCAAACGTAAAATCAAGTTTCCCTTCCAATTACTCATACATATATTCTTAATTGGTTTAAAAATTAGCGGATGGTGTGATATTATCATATCTACATTTTTGTTTTCAGCATATTCAACAATTGTTGAAGTAATATCGAGACATACTAAAATATGTTTTATGTCTTTATCAAAATCTCCAATAATCAACCCTACATTGTCCCAATCCTCTGCAAGGCATTTAGGAGCAATTTCTTCAATAAACTTTACTACTTCTCTGCATTTAATTGTCATTATATAGCAGCCCCTCCAAGTTTCTACTTGCAAACTTTTACTTCTTGTATCTTTCACTTCTAACCTATCACTTCTCACCTCTAAATAATATCTCCAACATTTCCTTTTTTAAGGATATATATTTTTCTAACTCAATTTCGTCTACACTTTTAGATAATCTTATGCCGGATATCTTATTGTCTAACATTTTTATTTTCTTATTTATATATTCATATAATATATCATTTCTATTGTTTACAAGTTTGTCGCTAATATATAGCTCTACTTCACTAAATTTGTTTTGTTTACCGGTCCATTTTGCAGTTTTTATATTATAAATTTTACTGTCTTCCTTTACCAGTTCTTCATCTATTACTTCAAACTTATTTTTATATAGCCATGCTGTAACCATTTCTTCCGAATTCATAGGTTGTAATACTAAAAGTTTGGCATTTATTGCTTTTGAAATGCTATTAGAAAGTATTCTTTCCATTAGCATTCCACCCATTCCGGCAATAATTATCACATCTGCTTCTCCATCCTTTAAAGGTTCTAATCCATCTCCAATCCTTGTTTCTATAAATTCATCCAGTTGATGCTCTCTAATATTTCTTTGAGCTATATAAATTGGGCCTTTATTTATATCAGTTACAATAGCTTTTTCGCATATACCTTTTTTTAAAAGATATATCGGCACATATGCATGATCAGTTCCAATATCGCATATTATATTACATTTTGGCACTTTTTGGGATATTAATGCGAGTCTTCCTTTTAATTGCATAATATATTAGCACAGTTATTATACTAAATAAGTAATAAAGTGCTTTATAAGCACCTCCCATGTATACTCCGGGTGCATTTAATTTATTTTAAGTAAATATTTCTTCAAATTAAAATATGCACCTAAATATTCTTCATAGAATTATTATTAAGTTTATTGTACATAATATTAACACTAAAGTCCACTTAAAATAATTACAAGGAGTGTATTCAATATGATTCAATATTTTAGGGGAAGAAATGCAAAAGATACTGAAACTGCAGCAGAAACCATATTATTAAATAATGGTTATATAATTAACCCACCAATGAATTACAGGACTTCTTCTAATTCTTTTAAGATGAATATTACTTTTCAACAAAATCTTATAGAAAACTTTGATAGTTTCACAGAGAAAAAAATATAAGTTTAAGTTGGTGGGCCTTCAGGGACTCGAACCCCGGACCAACCGGTTATGAGCCGGTTGCTCTAACCAACTGAGCTAAAGGCCCATTTGGCTCCTCAAGTAGGACTCGAACCTACGACCCTGCGGTTAACAGCCGCATGCTCTACCGACTGAGCTATTGAGGAATAAATCATCGTTAGTACAAATTATATTATACTTACACCTACATATATGGTCAAGAATATCATCAATCAAAATAACCTATTTCATTAGTTTATGTCTCTCATACTGCTTATTGCTACTAATATTTAATTATATCTGCTAATATTAAAATATGATAAATAGATGGATAATATATAGTAGATAGAACTTAAAAAACTCATTCATCGTGTTAACGTTGAATGAGTTTTTGCTCTTAGTCAAGATAATCTTTTAATTTCTTACTTCTACTTGGATGTCTAAGCTTTCGTAAAGCTTTTGCTTCTATCTGCCTTATTCTCTCTCTAGTAACATTAAACTCCTTACCTACTTCTTCTAGAGTTCTAGCCCTTCCATCATCAAGGCCAAACCTTAACCTTAGCACTTTTTCCTCCCTTGGGGTAAGGGTATCTAGTACTTCCATTAATTGCTCCTTTAATAGGGTAAAAGCTGCTGCTTCTGCAGGAGCGGGTGCTTCTTCATCGGGAATGAAATCGCCAAGGTGACTGTCCTCTTCCTCTCCAATAGGCGTCTCAAGAGATACCGGTTCCTGAGATATTTTCATTATTTCTCTTACCTTTTCAACAGGCATATTCATTTCCTTAGCTATTTCTTCCGGTAAAGGTTCTCTTCCTAGTTCCTGAAGTAGTTGTCTGGATACTCTTATCAGTTTATTTATAGTTTCAACCATATGAACCGGTATTCTTATAGTCCTTGCCTGATCAGCTATAGCCCTAGTAATTGCTTGTCTTATCCACCAGGTTGCATATGTGCTAAATTTATAACCCTTTCTATAATCAAACTTTTCCACTGCCTTAATAAGGCCTAAATTACCCTCCTGAATAAGATCTAGAAAAAGCATACCTCTTCCTACATATCTTTTAGCAATACTCACAACTAATCTAAGATTTGCTTCAGCTAACCTACGTTTGGCTTCCGGATCTCCTTGTTCCATTCTTCTAGCTAACTCTACCTCTTCTTCCGCAGTTAAAAGAGAAACCTTACCAATCTCTTTTAAATACATCCTTACAGGATCATCTATACTTATTCCTTCAGGAACACTCATTTCAGCTTCATTTTCGTTAACTTCAGTATCTTCAGCATCTTCTTCAAGCTCTCCAACAATATCAATACCCATATTTTCTATAGTTTCATATATTTTATCAATCTGGTCGGGTTCTAGCTCAACTTCTTCAAAGGCATCTATTATTTCTTTATAAGTAAGCATGCCCTTTGCTTTTCCTTTTTCTATAAGTTCCTTTAAAATAGTTTTTCTTGTTTCATTAGTAACTTTCAAATATTACCCCTCCTTTCTTCATGAGTCTTGAATAGTTTTTAATTCTCTGACTAATATATTTAATTCTTCTAATAATTTCTGTGTATCTCCATTATCAATATTTCCCTTATTTTTCAAAGTATTTAATATTTCCCTCTTTCTTTCTTTTAATTTTATTACTTTGATCCTGTTAACTATGTCAATAAAAGCTTTTTCGTTATCTTCAAAATTACATTCCTTTCCAATTATTCTTGCAAATTCACTAGCCATTTCAGTATTCATTAAATTGAGCAACTCTCCCGACGAAATATTTGAACCATTATTAAGCCTTTTAAATACTTCACTGGCAATTTCTTTGTTATTATTACTAAAATGGTCAATATTTATCTTGTCCTTTATTAATTTATATAAACTATTGTCTATACATAATACTGCAAAAAATAAAAGTTCAGTATAATAAGCCTCTTTCTCTATATTAATATTTTTAAATTTTAAACTTTTTATTTCATTTTGATTTAAACTAGCTCTCACCTCTCTAAAACCATTCTTTGTCGGCAAATGCTTTAATACTTCCGCATACAATGAACCTTCACTTATACCATACTCCCTTGCAAACTTTTTACAATAGATCTCCATTTCAACATGACTATCGAGTTTTGCTAAAACTTCTGCTACTTTGTTTATAAATTTGATCTTACCTTCTGCATCGCTAGTATCTATTTGACCTTTTAGATGACTTATTTTATATTCAACAAGGCTCAAAGCATTTTCTGCTAATTCCTTAAATTTTTCAGGTCCATTTCTTCTTATAAAATCATCAGGATCTTCACCGTCTGGAATGTTTAAAACTTTTACAACACAACCCATTCCGGAAAGTAAATCTAAACTTCTAATAGTAGCAGCCTTGCCTGCTGCATCTGCATCAAAAGATATTATTATTTCTTCCGCATATTTCCTTAATAAACGTCCTTGGTTTTCAGTAAGGGCTGTTCCTAATGAAGCTACACTATTTATTATTCCATTCTGATGAAGAGATATAACATCCATATATCCCTCAACTATGATAAGTTTTCGTTCACCTGAAATCCTTGCAAAATTGAGTCCATAAAGGTTTCTGCCTTTATTGTATACAATTGTTTCCGGAGAGTTCATGTATTTTGGCATTGATGAACCTAATACCCTTCCACCAAATCCTATTACATTTCCCCTTATATCAAAAATAGGGAACATTAACCTATCTCTAAACCTATCAATATAATCTTCGTTTCTTCCTTTAATCACCAAGCCACTTTGCACTATTACTTTTTCGCTAAAGCCTTTGTTCAAAAGATATTTATATAATAACTCGTTATCGTTTAGTGAATATCCTAATCCAAACCTTTTTATGCTACCTTTTAATATTTTTCTGTTTTTTAAATATTCTCTAGCAATTGTACCTGATGGAGATATAATGTTTTCATAAAAATAGCGAGCAGCAATTTTGTTTATTTCAAGTATTTGACGCCTTAATCTAACATTTTTATCATACTTTTCGCCCTTCTCATCAGGTATTTCAATACCAGCTCTTTCGGCAAGCAATTTTATTGCTTCAATAAAATCAAGATTTTCTATATTCATTATAAAATGAATAACATTCCCGCCCTTATTACAGCCAAAGCAATTGAAGATCTGCATTGCAGGAGTAACACTGAAGGAAGGTGTTTTTTCATTATGAAAAGGGCACAACCCAAAAAGGTATTTTCCTCTTTTTTCTAACTTTACGTATTCAGAAACTACATCTGCAATGTCATTGCTCAATCTAATCTCTTCAATTAATTCTTCCGGTATATAATTTTTCATTACATATTAAATAGCTCAGCTCCTTATTCTTTATATTATTTATTTTTCGACATAATTTATAATAATCCTTCTTTTTTTTGCAAATAATATAAAAATATTTTAAAAAATTAAACTCATTTCTTTTACATGCATATTTAGTGATAAAGTAATATCAAATAATATCACTATAAACATATTCTACATAATAAGCTAAATCTCCTTCATTTATATTAAATAATTTTATTGATATTTTTTTCATTTAATTACATTTTTATACTATGTGGGCAAGATTCTCTTCACTTATAATTTAAATAATAATCTGCTGAAAGCGTATAACTTTAGTATTAATAGTTTTAGTAAATAAAAATTAAAAAACACACCTGAACTATTTAAAATAGTACAAGTGTGTTTTACCTTTAATTTATATCTATATAAATTATTTATATACCAATAATATCATCCAACACATAAGGTAATTCTATCGGTGTAACAGTGTTTCTTGCAAGAACATTAATAATATTTACTGCAGTTTCTTTGCAGGATGTAATATTGTTAAAAGAATTACTTTCTACCGGTTCATTCTTAAGTATTTTTACCACCTCCACTCCATAACCTGTATAGGCACCAATTTCATCACTATACTCATAATCTTCACACTCCAGTAAATAATACTCTAAACTCATGGCTTCTTTTAAATCCGATAAATAGTGTTGCACTGAAACATTCATCCTTTTTTTAAAGTACTTGTTAACCATTAATTTTATCCCCCTTTATCATTTGTGTTTGAAGTATAAATCTATTATAAAACTTTAGCTAAGTGTTTTACGTAAAATTATGTCAGCTGACATAACAATTTTCATTCAACATAAGGCAATATAATTAAATATCTGTCACATGGTGTCACCTGTCGACAACATCCTTTGGTAAACTTTTCTTATTGATGAATTTACTGTTTTATGTTAACATAACAAAGTGAATTTGTTTTGTTTTTCTCTAGGAAGGGGGTAGTATTTTGGACATTAGAACTGTTTTGCATAAAAATATAAAAAAGATAATAGTAGAATTAAGTAAACTAAGCAGACATACAAAGGTTGTAATCAAATGTGGTGCCAATATATTCCTGATATTTTTTGCTTTAGGTACTTTACTTGTTGTCTATAACCGGGTAACTTTAAGCTACGATTCTAATATAGAGTTTATTGCTACATCCATAATTAAAGCCAGCTTTACAATACTGGCTGAAATTATTATTGGCGGACTTTTTATTGATTATGCCTTTAACAAGTCCTAACTATCTGATTTTTTTCATCTACAAAGACAATACTTGGCTTAAACTCCGATGCCTCTTTTATATCAAATAATCCGTATGAAATAATAATGACAATATCGCCGGGCTGAACAAGCCTGGCAGCTGCCCCATTAATACATATTGTTCCACTCTTTTTTTTACCTGGAATAACATAAGTTTCAAACCTATTTCCATTATTTATATCTAACACTTGTACTTTTTCATTTTCTAATAATCCTGCTGCATCCATTAATTCTTTGTCAATTGTTATACTCCCTATATAACTAATGTTTGATTCGGTTACACTAGCACGATGTATTTTTGATTTCATCAAAGTCAAGAACATACCTATACCTCCACCACAATATTGTCAATTAGTCTTGTATTTCCAATTTTAACAGCTAATGCAATAAGTACTTTTTGTCTATTTTTACTTATAAGCTCACCTTTAATTTTGTCTTTGTTTTCTTCTATGTTTTCTTTTTTTATTCCATCTTTAATTCTGTATTTGCTACCATTTATACTTGCCAATGTGTCAGCATTTACAGCTTCAATATATTCAATATCAACTAACTTTTCTAAACTTATTCTTTTATTAATCTCTTTTAATAATCTAGATATATCCTTTTCACCTTTTTTCACCATAGCTTCTGCCTTAAACAAAGCATGTGATAATGATAGCGCAGCTTTTCTTTCTTCTTGAGATAAATAAGCATTTCTAGAGCTCATAGCCAAACCATCTGCTTCTCTTATAATTGGGCATCCAATTATTTCTATATTCATATTTAAATCATCCACCATTTTTTTAACAATAATAAGTTGTTGAGCATCCTTTAATCCAAAGTAAGCCCTATCAGCTTCAGTAATATTAAATAGTTTTGCTACTATTGTTGTAACTCCTCTAAAGTGCCCAGGACGTGATCTTCCGCATAAAACTTCAGTTATACTTTCAACATTAATATATGTCTTATATCCTTTAGGATACATCTCTTCTACTTCCGGAACAAAAAGAATATCTGCTCCGGCATTTTCTGCCCGCTCTGCATCCCTTTTCGAATCTCTGGGATACCGCTCATAATCTTCATTTGGTCCAAATTGTGTAGGATTGACGAATACACTTACTATAGTAATACCATTATCACATGATGAATTTCTTATAAGCGAAAGATGCCCTTCATGCAGATAACCCATTGTAGGTACTAAACCAATAGATTTACCGGACATTTTTTCTTTCTTAACAATATTTTTAATTTCGCTGATATATTTAATTACTCTCATGACACTTCTCCTTATTCTATGTTTAACTGCTTAATTATAGATTCGTCAATTATAAATGAATTAGCTTCTGTTGGAAATATGCCTTCGTTTACCTCTTTTATATATTTTTTTACAACTTCTTCTAGTTGGCTTCCAAAATCAATGTATTTTTTAGAATGTTTTGGTGAAAAATCCCTAAATAAACCAATTATATCCGGTGTTACTAAAACCTGACCATCACAACCGGGACCTGAACCGATACCAATAGTAGGTATCTCCAATCTTTTACTAACAAAAGCACCTAGTTTATATGGAACACATTCAAGAACTATAGAAAACACCCCTGCTTCTTGTAATATTAGTGCATCTTCAAGAATTTTCTCTGCTGTTTCTATAGTCTTACCCTGGGCTTTATGACCCCCAAAGAGATTGACAGATTGAGGTGTATAGCCTAAATGCCCCATAACAGGTATACCTGCATTAATAATAGCTTTTATATCATTTACTACACCTTTTCCACCTTCAAGCTTTACTGCACTACATCCGCCTTCACTAACAAGCCGACCTGCATTTTTTACACTTTCTTGTATACCAAGATGGTATGAAAGGAATGGCATATCTCCTATAATCATAGGCCTTTTTGCTCCACGTGATACGGCTTTTATATGATGTACCATATCATCCATAGTTACTTTTATTGTATCTTCATAACCCAATACAACCATCCCTAGAGAATCACCTACCAATATAGCATCTATGCCTACTTCATCTAATAATTTTGCAGTAGGATAATCATATGCAGTAAGCATTGTTATTTTACTACCATTTAGTTTAGCCTTTTTAAAATCTGCAACTGTAAATTTATTCTTCATTTTTTTGCCTCCTTGTAATTTTTTTGAAGTTAATTCATATTTAAAATTATCAATTTCTATATTAAAGTTTTTATAATTTGCCATGCTGGACACACCAAAAATGGCCAATCCCGGACAGGATTGGCCATTTTAATTGATTATATTAACTATGCATATAAATATACTTCTTTTCTGTGCATGTTCTTTATATACAATTGCAAATATACTTACATAAGATAATCTAATATGGTTATCCAGCCTCTTTACGAAGTCTGATGAAACTCAACGTGCCTAAAGTTTCATCAGAAAGTCATTTAATGATTTTCTGGGTGATAACCATATTATTTCTAGTAAATTCCCATCCTGTCTCTGTCCTTAATATTAGATCAAAGCAGTTATTAGTTTTTTTAAGTTTTTTAATTGTTTTTGCCTTCAATTTAACCGTATACGTCCGTATAGTTCATAAACGATACTATCGGAAATATTACCTTGCTACTACCCTTTCCCTGGTTTGTCGTTGTTTCCACATCATCCACAAGGGAGATGCAATAAATAGGGAAGAATACGTTCCGCTTATTAGTCCGATTATTAATGGAAAAGCAAATTCCTTAATGGACTGTATATTGTTTGCTGCAGCAAATATATAAACAACAATTATTGCCAATAATGTAGTAACAGATGTATTTACTGTTCTATTAAGAGACTGTATTATACTGGTGTTTACAAGTTCATCTACAGGAGCCTTTCTCATCCTGTTGCTATTTTCTCTTATACGATCATAGACAACTATTGTATCATTTAATGAATACCCCAATATGGTTAGTACAGCAGCAATAAAGGACTCATTCATAGGTATCTTAAAAATAGCATATGCTGAAAACATTACAAGAGCATCATGTGCTAATGCTATTAGTGCCATTATAGCTGCAGGTAAACCTGATATAGTGCTAAACCTCCACCAAATATAGAAAATAATCAGTAATGATGCTACGAATACTGCTTTTAGACCTTTTCTCTTAATTTCACTTGCAATAAAAGGCTGTACACTTTGAGTTTGCTGAATTCCTTTTGCGCCATAGTTTTCTTTTAAAAATTCATCTACATCATTTATTTCAGTATCAGTTAAAGTATCATCACTTGGTACTTTTAACATCAATATATTTATCTTTTCATTCTCGTCTTGAGGATTAAATGTCTGGAGTTTCTGAGGGGTCACCTTTTTATTTAACATATCCCTCAGTTCAGCTCCTATTTCATTTGCATCAAAATTATCATCACTCATTTCAAATTGGATAATAGTACCTCCTTGAAACTGAATATCATAATTTAATCCGTTTATTATTAATCCTATAATTCCTGCAAGAATAATAATTATAGATATTCCAAAAAAATAATTCTTTTTACTCATTAAATCAATCATTTTTGCACCTCCTCACACCCCATATAATTTTGGGTTCTTGGCGAATTTAGAACCGGCTATGGATTTTAACATAACCCTTGTAGCAGTAACTCCGGTAAGAAAACTTAACGCTACACCCATTCCAAGGGTTATCGCAAATCCTTTTATAGGACCTGAACCAAGCCAATAGAGAACTGCAGCAGTTATTATTGTAGTAACGTTGGAATCAAGTATTGCAGTAAATGCTCTTCTAAATCCATCATCTACAGCTGCTCCTATTGTTTTCCCATTTTTAAGTTCTTCTTTAATTCTCTCAAATATAATAACATTGGCGTCAACGCCCATTCCAATAGAAAGAATTATACCGGCAATACCCGGTAAAGTAAGTGTAATACCTATAGCTGAAATCATGAGTAATGTAATTACAACAAGTCCTGCAAGAACAATATCTGCAATAAGTCCCGCAAGTCTGTAGTATGCAATCATAAATAAAGCTACAAGTATAAATGCTACTATACCTGCCTTTATTGTAACTTTAAGAGCACCTTCTCCAAGTATAGGACTTACAGAATTAAGCTCTTTTGCCACCATTCTGAAAGGCAGAGCACCTGCCCTTATTGTATCGGCTAACTGTCCTGCTTCCTTTGCAGTCCTTTGTCCGGTAATCTGTGCATTACCATCAGTTATTACACTGTTAACTGTCGGTGCTACAATTAATACATCATCCATAAATATAGCAATCGGTTTTAGATACAATCTTTCTGTAGCCTCTGCAAACTTTTCAGCACCTTCTTTGTGTAATTCCAGAGTAACTACAACCTCGCCAGTATCCGGATTTGTGGCAACACCTGCATCTTTTACATCACTGCCCTGAATAACGATTTTCCCTGTAGGAAGGTATCTCCCATCTTCATCAACCTTTTCCTCATCAACTTCCTGAAAAGTAAGCAGGGCTGTTTTACCAATTTCATCAATAGCCTTTTGAGGGTTGAAATCTTCCTCACCGGGTGCAAATGGTATTTCAACAATAATCCTGCCGCTTTCTTTTTCTACTGTTATATTTTTATCAAAAATACCCTTACTTTCCAGTCTGGTTTCAATAATTCTTCTGGCAGAATTTAAATCTTCTTCACTGGGCTTTTCGCCTTCAGGTAGATCAGGATATAAAGTTGTGTATATGCCACCCTTTATATCAATCCCCAGTCTAGTATTTTTTATGCCGCGTATGCCTATTGCATTGCCTCCATCAAAAGCAAGATATGACAGAAGCGCTATTATTACTACGACAAGTACAAAACCCAGCCAGTTGCTTTGCTTCATATCTAATAACTCCCCCTTTATTTCATTTCACATGTGGATATTATATATCTATAAGGACAAGGCGTCAATACTTCAAATTCTGTAAGCTCATTTTTTGTATATGTTCCATATAGTGACAGAAACATTGCACAAGGTCCTATAGAGTATTATATTTTCTAATAAATATAGGGACATACCGCTTTTATATATGTATTCCTTTTTGCGGAACGTCCCTAACTCTTGGTTCAACAAACTACTTTTACTACTTAATTAATTCTTTTCACAATTCTGATTTCCTACAGTACATGATGTTTTACATGCTGACTGGCAGGATGTCTG
>CAZEYH010000020.1:0-15425 GCA_964515895.1 uncultured Clostridiaceae bacterium
TATTACTGAAGTTTATCTTGTCTAAACGCCTGCAGATTAGTTTGTCTCACAACACTTATGATACTTTAACCAGGTTGCTCTTAACTCTTGATTGACCCTAGCATAACACCTTTTACAAAGTATTTCTGTACGAAAGGATATACAAGAAGGACAGGTATCATAGATACAACAACTGTAGCATTTTTAATTGCTTCAAGTGTCATTACTGATGTTTCTTCCAAATTAGATTCTTTAGCTGTATCATAGATAAGCATATCTCTAAGTACAATTGTAAGTGGATATTTTTTTACATCATTTAGGTATATAAGAGGTAAGAAAAAGCTGTTCCAATGTCCCATGAAAAAGAACAATGCAACAGATGCAAGGACTGCTTTTGATAACGGAATGTATAGCTTGTACAAAATTGTAAGTTCAGAGGCTCCATCTATAATAGCGGATTCATGTATTTCTCTGTCTATTGTTTCATAAAAACTTTTAATTATTAGAAGCTCGACAGTCCGGATTGCATTTGGTATGATTAACGACCAAATAGTGTCAACCATTTTCAGATTATTAACTAGTAGAAAGTTTGGTATCATCCCGCCTGAAAAAAACATCGTAAGAGTTATAATAATTAAGAAAAACTTTCTTCCAAAGAAAGTTTTTCTTGCCAGAGGATAAGCAGCTAAGGATGTCATAAAAAGATTGAACACGGTTCCTGTTGATGTATAAAGTATAGAATTTAAAAGTGCTCTGGGAATGCGTTCATCTGTAAAAATCATTTTATAGGCTTCTATATTAAAACCTTTAGGTAAAAAATGACTTTGGCCTGTAATATATATAGTATCACTTAGAGATACTGATACAATATATAACATTGGATATAGTGTAACAAAAAATACTATTAGCATAAAAAATGTATTTACATAATCAAATAAGGTCCATTTCCTTGACATGCCTTTTCTTCCTTTCAAAGTTAGTTGTTTTGATAGTTTTTCGAAAATTTTTACCATAAACTAGTTTTGCTTAATTTTCTGCTAAAAGCATTTGCTAAAACAAGCATTATCAATGCAACAATGGATTCAAATAACCCTACTGCTGTTGCATAACTGTAATTTGTCTCAAGAAGTCCTTTCCGATAGACAAAAGTTGAAAATATGTCTGCTACTTCATATGTCATAGGATTATACAGTAACAATACTTTTTCATATCCAATTCTAAATATATTCCCTGCACGAATAATAAACATGGTAGCAATAGTAGGGAGAAGACCCGGCAGAGTAATATGAATAGTTGATTGAAAACGATTGCAACCATCAACTTTTCCTGCTTCATATAAGTTTTGATTTAAAGATGATAGTGCGGAGAGGTAAATAATAGAGTCAAAGCCTGTACTAACCCATATATCAGATGCAATATATATTGTTCTGAACCATTTTGGTTTAATCATAAAATACTGCTTCTCAAATCCCAAAGCAGCCAATACTTTGTTTATTATACCATGAGTTGGTGAAAGCATATCAATAATCATACTTGCTATTATAACAATAGATAAAAATGAAGGAAGATAACTAACTGTTTGTACAGCCTTTTTAAATTTTTCCGCTCTTATTTCATTTAAAAGAATAGCAAAAATTATCGGACACGGGAAAGTCCATAAAAAATGATACAAACCAAGCAGAATGGTATTTCGGAATAATAAAAAAAAATATTTGCTTTGAAAGAATTGCTGAAAGTATTTAAAACCTACCCAGGGACTATCTATAAAGCCTTGATAAATATCATATTTTTTAAACGCAATTATAATACCATAAATTGGTCCATAACGAAAAATAATATAGAATAAAAGACAAGGGATGAACATTATAAGTAATTGTCTATCTTTCTGAATATGTCTCCACATTTTTTTTAATTTCTTAACCGTTATGTTATTATTTAGTTTGGTGTTATTACTTGAGTTATTTGTATTATATACGTTTGGCGTAGGATTCATAAAATTTTCTCCTAAAATTTAAATATTCCTAACTTTAATTTTTCATAGCTTAGTTAACACTAGCATTAAATAAATAAGAACAGATTATTAGTCCAATAAAAAGAATTCTTTACTGAAATTTTAGCCTTTACTCTTAATTTTATGATGTACTGTTAAATATTTGTATTATACTACTAGAAAATTGATAATTTAAAGTTAGGATTTAAGATATCAATCCGAACTGTCATACCTCCTCTGAGAAGCCTGATATATTTGCTCAAGTTGTTTATATTTCAGCATTTCAGCTTCTTTAAGCCATTCAAACCAACTGTTTTCTCCATAAGCTCCAATAACATATCTGCAACTAAACTCAAGACCAGCTCTTAATAATGGTTCTGAAAGGTCATCTATTGTACTATTCTCATCATCAGTAAATTTCAATATGGGATCAAGGTCAAGTATTTTATTTCCATTAATCATCATATCTTGTGCCTCTTGCTCTCTTTCAGTAAAGTCAAAATAAGTGCATCTTGGATCAGCTCTTAAATACATACCTTGCAGCCAGCAGCCATATTCGGATTTGAGGATAGTTATTTCAACTTTTTCAACATTCAGTCCCGGATATACAGGTTTGTTGTTATCATCAAAATAAAAATGCTCACCTTCAATACCTATAGTAATCAAAGTGGCTCCGGAAGGACTTGAAAGGTAGTCAAGCAATTTTAATGATATTTCAGCTCTTTCATTATTAGTAACAACAATAGCCCAGTTTTGAATTTTATTTAAACGCTTTATTTTTCCAACAGGTCCTATAGGATTTGCATACCTTAAATCATACTCAGGAATCTGATTCTTTACTTGAGTATAAAACATATCCATTCTGCCTATCCAATCATATGTTACAAAAGCTTTATCCTTCTGTGTCATTTTCGCTGTCCAGGAAGCCAGAGTATCTGTTAGAAATTCAGGGTCTAAAAGTCCTTCAATGTAAAGTCTTTTCATAAAATCCAGCATATCTTTGAATTCGGGTTGAATAAACATGTATTTCCATAGTTTGGTATTTTCATCATAATACATAGGATAATCATATACACTCAAACCCCAGCCAAATGCCCAATCTCTAAAAATAGCATCTTGTGTTTTTGATACATATGGAGTGGAATCCGGGTAAATTTCCTTTAATTGTTTAAGCGCTTCATAAAATTCATCAGTAGTTGTCCAAGGCTTTATATTATTTTTGTCGAATATATCTTTTCTGTAAAGAAAGCCATGGTTTACATCCCTATTTGCCCCGTAGACAGACCATACATATATGTCGCCATTGTCGTTAGACCAAGATTTTATCACCCAAGGATTTTCTTCCATATATATTTGCTTGAAATTTGGCAGTTTATCAATATGATGATTAATTGGAACCAAAACACCTTGTGCTCCTAATCGGTTTACTTCTGCCAGAGTTGCACCATGGAATATATCAGGAAATTTTCCGGATGCCAGGGTAATTTTAAGTTTCTCTTGATAACTGGCACTAGGTATACACTGAACATCCAATTTTACTCCTGTACGCTTATTGATTTCTTGAATGACAGGTTTTTCATTTGCATTAGTAATGTTTGAAGCAACCATGTAACTTATTGTAACTGGTTTATCTACAATTGGAAGTACCAATCCGCCTGTATCACCGTAATCCTGAATATATACTTCTATATTTGTGCTTTTATTCTTTGTTTGCTGTCCTTCACCATTTGTTAGTGCACCAGAAATTTCTTTACTTGCACAACCGGTAAGTATTGAAAGTAATAATAGAGATAAAACTAAATTAATAATAGGTTTATGCAAAGTTTAGCTACCCCCTCTAAACTTCTAAATTTGGTTACCATTAAAATACTGAAACTATTGAAATTGCAGCATTTATTAACATATGTCTGACACTTTTAAATAAATCTACTCTTTTATTTTATTTTATATGTAATTTTTCAGTATCATCAAAAATAATCCCATATTTTAATTATAACAAATTGCTCTCGGGATAGTAAAACAGCAATGTGAAGAATTAGAGGAATTCTTTTATATTGTTAGATTATTCTTGACGAAACAAGAGGTTTTTTATATACTTGAAACGTAGTTATATCAAGCATTTTAAACATTTATCTATACAACATTGTACCATACCTAACCTTTAACCGCTCCTACCATCATCCCCTTAACGAAATATTTCTGTGCAAAAGGATAGACTATCATAACAGGTATCATTGAAACAACAATAGTTGCATTTTTCATTGCTTCAGGAGTTAAATTATCCGGTATAGCCATATTCGGATTCGCTGTTTCTTCCTTTATAAGCATTTGACGTAAAACTACCTGTAAGGGATATTTCTTTGTATCATTCAAATAAATTAAGGGTGGAAAAAAACTATTCCAATGACTCATAAAAAAGAACAATCCAACAGTAGCATATACTGCTTTTGAAAGCGGTGCAATGATTTGAATAAAAATTCTAAACTCTGATGCTCCACTAATTGTAGCAGATTCATGCATACTATCAGGAATTCCCATGTAAAAGGATCTGACAATAAGCATCTGATACGTCAATATTGCATTAGGAAGTACCAATGCCCATACAGTATTTAGAAGCTTTAGGTTACTTACCAGTAAAAAAGTAGGAATCATTCCACCAGAGAAAAACATTGTAAATACTATCATTCTCATAAAAAAAGATTTACCCCAGAAATCTTTTCTGGATAAAGGATAAGCAGTCAACGCAGTCATTATCAATTTGATTAAAACACCCAAAGTAGTATAGTAAATTGTGTTTATGTAAGCTCTAGGTATTCTCTCGTTAGATATAATTTGTTTATAGGCATTTAAATTAAATCCTAAAGGAATTAAATTTACATTGCCTGATATTATATTATATGTGCTGGAAAATGATATAATAACTGTGTAATATACGGGATACAGGAAAATAAATCCTAAAATCCCCAGTATAAAAAAAACAACATAATCCATAGTGGTTAATCTTTTAAGCTTAGCCATAATGTATCATTCCTTTCTACCAAAGACTTGTTTCAGTTAGTTTTCTACTGAGGAAATTCGTGCTATAAAGAAGCAAAAAGGCTATTACTGAATTAAACAAATCAACAGCTGTGCCTAGCCCGTAGTTGCCTCCCTGTAGCCCCCGCCTGTATACGTAAGTCGAAAAAACATCCGCTGTCTCATATGTCGCAGGATTATAAAGTATTAATATTTTTTCGTATCCTACCTTAATTATGTTTCCTGTATTTAAAATTAACAAAACTATAACAGTTGGCAAAATAGAAGGTATAGTAATATGCCATATAGCTTTTATTCTTCCGCAGCCATCTACAGTACCAGCTTCATATAGCTGCGGATCAATATTGGAAAGTGCAGCCAAATAGACAATAGCTCCTCTGCCAGTTCCCGCCCACATTCCAGTGGCAACATATATTGTCCTGAACCACTTCGGATTAATAATAAAGAATATTGGTTCTCCACCTAACATTTTAATTATCTTGTTAGCAACTCCAATAGAAGGAGAAAGAAAATCTATGGCCATACTAGCTACTATAACAACTGATAAAAATGAGGGCAAAAAGCTTAAAGTCTGAATTCCCTTCTTAAACCAGTTTACTCTGCATTCATTTAGAATTATTGCAAATATTATAGGGGCAGGAAAGTTCCAAATCAAATCATAAAAACCAATAAGAAAAGTATTCCTGAAAAGTAAAAAGAAATCAGGACTTCTAAAAAAAGACTTGAAATTATCAAATCCAACCCAAGGACTGGCACTTACGCCCAAAAACGGGCTATACTTTTTAAAAGCTACAATAATACCATACATAGGAACATAACGAAACAACAAGTAAAAAACAAGCCCTGGAAGAAACATTATTAAAAGCTGTCTGCTCTTTAGAAATTTTTTATAACTTCTATCAAGTCTTTTCTTAAAATCATTATTATTTTTCACATCAGTTATGTTTATCGCTTTTACCTTGTTCAAAATTATCAGCTCCATTTCATAAAGAGTATCCAAGAAATGAAGCATTTGTCGCATTTCTTGGATATAAAGATAAAAATTATTTGATCAGCTCAGATTATTTTTTGTTATAAATAATTTGTGCATCGTTGTAATTCTTAACAAGCTCATCTACTCCTAAAGCTTTTGCTTCCTTTAGCCATCTTTCCCAATCATCATTCCCATAGCTATCTTCCATAACATATTTCATTGCAAATTCAAAAGCTTTTGTGTCCAGATTTGTTAAAATCTCATTGTTCCTTCCAAGAATATCATCATTGAAGCTAAGAATTGGATCTTTATCAACAAATAAATTATTATTAACAATTATATCATTAGCTTCTTGTTCCTTTGGAGTCAAAGCATGATAGACACTTCTCCTGTCACATCTTACATACAAATAGGCATTCCAAATACCATATTTTGCTTGAAGATTAGTTATATCAATTTTTTCCAGTGAGGCAAGTTCAGGATCAGTATATACAGGTTTGCCATTTTCGTCAAAATTAAACCATTCGCCTTCAACACCAATAGTATTCAAAGTTGCTCCTGAAGGGCTAAAAAGGTAATCCAACAACTGCAAAGCTTCCATATTGTTTGGAGTAGTACTTGAGACGACAGGACCAAACCAATTCAAATCACTTAACTGATAAGTTTTTCCTGTAGGGCCAATTGGAGGTCCAGGACTTAATTCATAATCAGGTAATTCATCTTTAACCTGAATTTTAAACAAGTCAAGCCTGGAGATCCAGTCAAAAGCAACAAAAGTAGTTTCAGGAGCAGCCATTTTAGCAATCCATGCATTTGAGGTGTTGGTCATAAATTCAGGATCCAAAAGACCTTCTTTATATAGTCTTTTGAAAAAATCCAACATGTCTTTAAACTCAGGAGTTGTCCTGGAATACCGCCATTCACCTGTATCTTTGGAATAAGTCATTCCCGCAACTCCACCATAGATTCCCCAACCAGCTTGCTGATACTGCCAAAAACTGTTGCCTAATTTTGAGCTCATTGGGACAGAATTAGGATAGAGTTCTTTCAGAGTTTTCAATATCTGATAAAAACCCTCAGTATCTCCGGCTTTCCATACACTCAAACTATGCTTATCAAAAATATCCTTCCTGTACATATACATGTGATTGACTTTTCTTGAGAGGTCCTTAATAGGCCAGCCATATATATTTCCTGACTCAGTTGCATATGATTTCCTATACCATTCGTTTGCCGGATCGTCTATTATTATAGCTTTAAAATTAGGAATCTTATCAAGATACTTATTATATGCAAGGAATGCTCCCTGCTCACCGTATGTATTTGCCATAGCAACATTAAGATTCATAATATTGGGCATATCCCTTGATGCTAAAGAGGTATTTACCTTTTCAAGATAAACTTCACTGGGAACAATTTGTATTTCCAAATCAATCCCGGTTCTTTTCTTGATTTCTTTGGTAAAAGGCGTATCATTCCATTTGTGGGTACTACTTGCTCCTGATAGCCAGGTAACGACGCATTTGTCCTTTGTGGTTATAGGAAGTTTTAGCCCTCCTGTATCTCCATATAAATTCACATCTGTTGAGGTAGTATCTGTTTTTACATCTGTTTTTGTATCAGTATTAGTTGAAGTTGATGGTGTGTCTGTGGTTTTTGCAGTCTCTGAACCACTACATCCAACCAAAGTACCAAGAATAAAAAATATTGCTAAAAAAATTGCAAAATAACGTTTACACATAACAAACTCTCCTTTCTTAATGTATTTTTATGTGCAAAAAGCTCTTAATAAGTTCTATTATCCTCCTTTCTGTTTTAATCTTAGTTATTTATAAAATGCTGAAATTACTAATTTACAGCATTCTGTAGTATATTTTACTGCTTCATTACTCCAAATATAGATTAATGTGGTTGTATATACATATTAAACCAATTTAATAAAAAAAGTAAAACACTATTATCAAAATTCATTGCTTGGTAATACATAAATGTCTAGATGATTAGTTGCACTATGTTGAACAATATCTGAGTTGTTATTCATAAGTTAATGTTATTCATGAAAAATACTTTTGTAAACAGACAAAATTCCTGATATAACATATAACTTTCAAGATTTTCTGAAGGAATACACAGAACAAAGGAAGATGGTAATCTTAAGGTATGTGGAAAATAATGATGATGTAGAAATATCTGAAATGTAATAAATATTTCATCATTAATTCTTGTATTGGATGAAGTAGGAATTACATCATTGCTTTTATTCACATGTTTAACACATAAGGAATTCTTTTAAGACGTTAGAGTATCTCTACACTAACTGTTTAATCATCTATGTTGATAATAAGAACGTGAAAATGTATCATTCTTATCAGAAATTCTTACCTCAGGGAGTAAAAGTATTTTATTTCACTAACAAATTCTTACTTTGAGGAGTAGGGAGATTTTCAGAAGTGAAGCATGAGTTTGAAATCAAGAGAAATAAGGAGTTACAGCGAGTAATAAAAAAATAATTTCTCAGGAAGAGGTTGGACTAACATAAGCTCAGTATTGTATAGTAGACTTGGAAAGGTGGGTGACCAAGTCATGGACAATACTATCAGAGTATTTTCTGGAAGGACATTCAGTCCTGAAGATATTGAAACAATAAAGTGGGTACGTAAAACATACCCCAATTTATCAAGAAGCGAGATTGCAGGTACAGTATGTGAAATATTGAACTGGACAACACCAGCGGGCAATGCTAAACTTCCACAATGTAAAGCTTTTTTAAGTATGCTTGAGGAAGAAGGAATTATACAACTGCCACCGTTTGATACTACAAAGCAAAACAAATGTAGGGTAAGAAGGAAAATATTTGAGTTCGATACAAGCGAACAAAAAGGTGAGGTTAGTGAATATGAGCCCATAAAGCTTGTAATCGCAAGACCAGGGGAAGAATTAAAAAGATGGCGAGCATACATCAACCAGTACCATATGCTAGGAGATAAACAGGTATTCGGTTCCCGTCTTCAGTACTTTGTAAAATCTGGAGATGTAGAACTTGGATGTATGCAGTTTTCAGCTTCAGCATGGGCTTTAGAGGAGCGTGATAAATGGATTGGCTGGACAAGAGAAGATAAAAAAGCTCGGTTACACTTGATTTTAAATAATAGCAGATTTTTAATATTCCCATGGGTGCATATTCACAACCTAGCTAGCAGGGCTTTGTCAATTGCAGTAAAACAAATACAAAATGACTGGCTACAGGAGTATTGTTATGCACCTGTACTTCTTGAGACGTTTGTTGATACAACTTATTTTAAAGGAACCTGTTACAAAGCTGCCAACTGGCTTTATCTTGGAGAAACTAAAGGTTCTGGTCGTAGTGGCGGAAAAAGAGATCTGGTTTCCAGGAAATTGATTTTTGTATATTCCCTACAAAAAGATTTCAAAGCTTACCTTAAAGGAGAAAAGACATATAAGGTGGTGAAACCGGATGAGTAAAAGTAAGGAAAAACTTCTTAAAAAGCAAGCTGCGAGGGAAGCAAAGAGAGAAGAAGAAATCCGGAATGGAACTGTAAGGCGGGTTACCTATGAAGGAAAAGAAAAGAAACCTTCTTTACCAAACCGACTGTGTCCTTTTGTAACTCCTGAAGAAGAAATGGAAGACAGGCAAGAAACAGTGGAAAAAGCTGTTATGATTTACCAAAGGATGTTATCAAACTTATTACCTAAGCTAGCTTGTATAAAAGATCCGAGGAATCCGTTAAAGATAAAACATAAGATTAGTGTATTGCTAATTTATGGGATACTAATGTCTATGTATATGATTGGTTCCAGGCGTGAAGCTAACAGAATATTAAGTGGAGCAGTATTTTTTGACAATTTAAAAGCTATGTTCCCTGAACTAAGGACCATGCCCCATGCAGATACAGTAGCCAGACTTTTAGAGAAGATTAACGTAGACCAAATCCAAGAATGTATGGTTGGATTGTTGAAAGATCTGATAAGAAGCAAAAAGTTCAAGAATTATCTGCATAACAAGCATTTTTTAATTGCTATAGATGGGACACAGAAATTTTACCGTAACTACCAGTGGGCTCCAGAATGCCTTGAAAGACAGGTGGGTGGAGAAGAAAAGTCATCCCAATATTATTGTTATGTATTGGAAGCAGCGATGATTTTAGATAATGGGATTGTACTTCCTGTAATAAGTGAATTTATAGAAAACGGCAAACATGAGAAAGACGAAAGCAAACAAGATTGCGAACGGAAGGGATTTTATCGTATGGCAGAGAAGTTGAAGAAAATCTTCGGACATACAAAGCTATCAATTGTTGCGGATGGTCTTTATGCTTGCGGGCCAGTCATCACAATGTGTAAGAAATATAAATGGGACTATATGATAGTGCTAAAGAAAGATAGCATACCTACTGTCTGGAAAGAAGCGTTGGCGTTAATGAAAATAAACCCTGAAAATCGGCTTAAGTGCTATTGGGGAGATCGTGAACAAATATATGCATGGGCAAATGAAATAGAATATGAGTATAAAATTGAAAATGTAAAGAAGAGGACAATCCTTAATGTAGTAATTTGCTACGAGACCTGGGAAGAAACCCATTCCAACAGTACAGGATTGATAGAGCAAAAGGAAACACGATATGCCTGGTTATCATCAAGAAAAATAAATGAAGGAAATGTGTTTTACAGATGCACAAAAATAGGTAGATACAGGTGGAAGATTGAGAATAATATACTGGTTGAAAAGCATCAAGGGTATCAATATGAACACTGCTTTTCGTATACATGGAATGCAATGAAAGGATTCCACTACTTAATGAAAATAGGACATTTTCTAAATGTTCTGGCATTAAACAGTGAATTACTTGCAGATAAAGTAAAAGAACTCGGGATAAGAGGTTTTATACGTTATCTTACACTTATATGTAATGGTTCAAAACTAGATAAGAGTAGAATAAAAGAAGCAAGAGAAAGAAAGTTCATGTGGAAACTAGAACTTGCAGGATAAAAAATGACATGAAAAATACTTAACAGAATAAAATTTTGAAAGGTCAAATAGAGTCAGCAAATTTGATTCTATTAATGTACTTTCATTTGTGTTTTAATAATAGCCGCTAAAAAAAAATAACATTGGTATAAAATTAAGTGGAAAATGCGGTAATATATGTATTGAAAAAGGATTACAAAGCTTAATAAGAGTTCAAATAGCCTGTATAAAAAATTTTGATGCTTCAGCTCTGGGAGATTTTGTTTCGCATTGATTTTCCAAAACCTATTCAATATAATTTTGCTGTAATTAGCGCTAATTATTACTTTAGTATTGTAAAATAGAAAATGGAGGAGATGAAAATATGAAAAATATGATTAAACACATCAAATTATTGTTAGTATTCTTACTTATTACTTCATTGACAATCGGATGTTCAGTAAAATCATTATCAACTTCATCAACAGGTGATTCAACTGGTTTGCAGTCTTCTGAAGAAAAAAATACAGTAAAAGATGAGAACTCAATATTAAATGAACTGGGCAAGCTCCCACTTCTAAAAGAACATACTAAATTTTCAATTTTCTTGCCAAAAGCTTCAACTGTTTTGGATCATGAGACTAACCTATATACTAAATACATAGAAGAAAATGCAAATATTGAAATTGAATTTCAACTTGTCGCAGAAGATGCTGCAGAACAAAAGTTTTCCCTTATGGTTAGCGCAGGAGAGAGTTTGCCTGATATTGTATGCATGACTCTTAAAATGCCTGAATTGCTTAGATATGGACAACTAGGTATTTTTGTACCACTTAACGACTATTATGAAAACAGTTCATACTGGATAAAAAATTATCTTGATACCAGAGATTTAGATTTCTACTTACCAAGTATAACTTCACCGGATGGAAATATTTATACGGTTCCATATTTTTTACAGAATGATGGTAATACATATCATTACAAAGCATATATAAATAATGATTGGCTTAATAAGTTGGGTCTTAGCATACCAAAGACGACAGAAGAACTATATAAGGTACTTAAGGAATTTTCAGATAAGGATCCGAACGGTAATAATCAAAAGGATGAAATTCCTATGATAGGTGCGACAAATGGTTATGGTACGCAGATTTGGCTATATCTTATGAATGCTTTTGTTTATTGCAGCCCAGATGTTTATTATCTTACAAATGAGTTCGGAGAAATAAGATTTGCATATGACACTGATCAATGGCTTGAAGGGCTCCAGTTCATGAACAGGCTCTGTAAAGAAGGTCTACTAAACCCCCTTACCTTTACTCAGGATGCTGCACAATATAAGGTGCTACTTGGTAGTGGAGACAGGCCAAGTTATGGTGTTATTGGATGTAACTCTTTTAGTGTATTTCCTTCAGGTACAGAGGACAGGCAAGAACAATATGAATCTCTTGCACCTTTAATTGGTCCAAATGGAGTTCAGTGGGCAATAGAATCAGCTTCTTCATTACCACGCCCAAAGTGGCAAATAACAAAAGATTGTAAATATCCTGAGGCAGCATTCAGAATTGCAGATTTTATGTGTAGTTTTGAATCAACAAACATGGCACAATTAGGTGTTGAAGGCATAAATTATGAGCTTGTTGAAGGTGAACCTTTGTATAAAAATGCTAAAATCATATACAAGATGCTTACTGTTACAGGCGATCCTCAAAATTCAAACTGGGGAGTTGGTTACGCTCCTATGTTCCGTCTACAGGGAGAAAATAGCCAAACTAAAGAGAGTGCCACGATTACCAGACTCAAACTGTCAGCAGCAACTCCTAAATATGCTCAACATGCTCCTAAGGAGTCTTTCGTAGGAAAACTTATATTAACCTTGGAAGAAACCGAAGAAGTATCTGATATTATTACAACACTTGATTCATATGTAAACGAAATGTTAGTCGCATTTATCACAGGTTCAAAGAGTTTTGACGAATGGAACGAATACTTAAATGAGCTTAAAAAAATTGGGAAAGACAAATTGTTAGAGGTACTAGTAACAGCCTATCAAAGGTCAACAAAGACAAGGTAAGGAAAGTTTAACATGATTAATTAATGTAGTATAGAAATATTTACTATTACCACCTTATTGAGTCAGACTCCCACCGGTATAGGTGGGACCCCAATCAGGTGGAGTAGAGTTCCCAGTTGTTATGTCAGATGTTCAGCTTTCGTTGTACAAATTTACAATATCATTATGTTTTATTGTTTCAAGGGCAAGAAAAGCATATATTGTCAGGAGGGTACATATTTGACTGTTAAAAATAATAGTAAATTATTGAAAAGAATACTCATACACAAAGAGCTTTATCTCATTCTGATAATACCTATTATATATATTATAATATTTCGCTATATTCCAATGCTTGGAGTTCAAATAGCATTCAGGGACTATAATGCAAGAGATGGTATATGGGGTAGTCCATGGAGGGGGATGTATTACTTTGAAAAATTCTTTAATTCATACCAGTTTAACCGTGTTATAAAAAATACCCTCACACTCTCAATTTACGGTCTTTTTGCAAGCATTCCAGTGGCAATTATACTTGCATTATTTTTAAATGTTATGCGGAGTAAAAAATACAGGAAATTTATACAAACAGTGACTTACATACCTCATTTTATCTCTACAGTCGTGTTAGTAGGAATGTTAATGCAAATACTAAATCCCAGAACTGGCCTTGTAAGCCATTTATACAGGCTTTTTGCATGGGAAAATACGATGGGAATAATGTCAAATCCAAAGGCATTTCCCCATGTATATGTATGGTCAGGTGTTTGGCAGAATATGGGATGGAATTCTATAATTTACTTTGCAGCATTATCATCATCAGACCCGGAGCTTCACGAAGCTATGGAAATAGATGGTGCTAACCGTTTTAAACGTTTGCTGTACATTGATATACCTTGTATAATACCAACTGCAACAGTATTGTTTATACTTAATGCAGGTAGAATTATGAATGTAGGCTTTGAAAAAGTCCTTATTATGCAAAACAATATAAATATATCAGTAAGTGAAGTTATTTCAACATATGTTTACAAAGTAGGTATTGCAGGTATAACTTCAAATTTCTCATATGGTGCTGCAATAGGACTTTTCAACTCGACTATTAACTTTATGCTTTTATTAATGGTTAATGCAATAGCTAAAAAGGTTGGAACTACAAGTTTGTTCTAGAAAAAGTTTGCATTAGGCATTTAAATCAGAATTAATAAGAGCAATAAAAAATCGATGAATAAGAGGGGCATATGAGATATAAAAGAAACTTGTTAAACGGAGGAAATATGGTAGCTAAAGTGTATAGGACAAATAGTGTAAATAAGGTTTCTATGGATGATAGAATATTTTATTTAATTGTAAATACTATACTAACTTTGATAATGCTAGTTGTATTATATCCATGTATATATGTATTATCAGCATCATTTTCATCTGCAACTGCAGTAACATCAGGTAAAGTAATACTATGGCCGGTTGAATTTTCATTGGAAGGCTACAGAGCAGTTTTTAAAGAAAATAGTATACTTCTTGGATATAGGAATTCGATATTCTATACTGTATTTGGTACATGTATAAATCTCTTTATCACGTGCCTTGCGGCTTATCCATTATCTAGAAAAACCTTGCCCGGACGTAATACTCTTTCATTTATATTTTCATTTACAATGTTATTTAGCGGTGGTATGATACCAAGTTATATACTAATTCTTAAATTAGGCCTCATGAATACAGTGTGGGCATTACTTTTACCAGGTGCACTCAGTGTTTATAATATGATTATAGTGAGAACATATTTTCAAAGCAATATTCCAGAATCGTTAAGAGAATCTGCACAAATTGATGGTTGTGGTGATACCAGGTATTTAATAAGTGTTATTCTTCCACTCTCAAAACCTGTAATGGCAGTTATTTCATTGTACTATGCCGTCGGACATTGGAATTCATACTTTAGTGCAATGATCTATCTCAATGACTATAAACTTTATCCACTTCAAATTGTACTTCGTGAGATCCTTATACTTAATACAGTTAGTGCTGATATGATTATTGATGATGAACTTATGCAAGCAAAACATGATTTATCAGACTTGCTTAAATATTCTTTGATTATTGTGGCTTCCATACCTATGCTCATACTATACCCATTTATTCAGAAGTATTTTATAAAAGGAGTTATGATAGGTTCGCTCAAAGGGTAAGTGTGATACGATGCTGTATGGATGTAAGCTATTTAGCCCCCTAATCGTTTTGGACAATCACACACGATTATAGTAAAATATAATTATCAGGAGGTTGTCCAAATGAGAAGTAAAAATACAAGATATTCAGAAGAATTTAAAAACCAAATTATTAAAGAGGCTGAGGAAGTTGGAAATGCAACTTTAGTAGCAAGAAAGCATGATATTGTCCCAGGTACAGTAACAAGATGGGT
>CAZEYH010000021.1:0-15377 GCA_964515895.1 uncultured Clostridiaceae bacterium
GCACCAGTGCTGTTGATATGGAAACAGAAGCTCGGATACAGGCGGCATTGAAGGACTTGGTTGAGAACACCACATGCTTCATTATAGCTCAACGAATTAGCAGCGTAATGGATGCAGATAAGATTATTGTGCTGGAAGATGGGAAAATAGTGAATATGGGTACCCACCAGGAACTTTTAAAATCCTGTAGGATATATCAGGATATATATGATTCACAATTAGGCGGAAGGATGGTGTCATATGGCTTCTAAATCAGGCTATTCTCAACGAAATGCTAAAAATGGTGAAAGAATCTCTCAACCCGGTGGAGTACGTTTTGGTAGGGGCGGAATGGGTGGAGGCGGAGGAAGGCATGCCATGATGGGACCCAAAGTAAGAGCAAAGGATGCAAAAGGTGCGTTAAGAAGATTGCTGAAATATTTAGAGAAAAGAACAGGTAGGCTAATTTTAGTATTTATAATGACATTAGTAAGCTCTATTTTTAGCCTTATAGGTCCTTATCTTATAGGTAAGGCTATTGACACCATGAAAGATGGAATTGGCAGTGTGGATTTTAACAGACTTTTTTCCATTGTGTTAATAATGATCGGGTTTTATAGCTTAAGCGCTTTGATGTCCTGGTTACAGAATTTTATTACGGCTGATGTAGCACAAAATACTGTAAAGGAGTTACGTAAAGACCTTTTTGCTAAACTGCAGACTCTTTCTGTTAACTTTTTTGATACCAGGACCCATGGTGAGATAATGAGCAGGCTTACCAATGATGTGGAAACTGTAAATAATACTTTAATGCAAAGTGCTGTCAGTATTTTTTCAAGTTTGATAATGGTAATTGGTGCATTTGTAATGATGCTTGTTTTAAGTCCTCTTTTGACATTTATAAGTCTAATAACAATACCTCTTGGAATGTCCATAACCTGGAAAATAGCAGGAAAAACTCGTAAGCTATTTGTTACGCAACAAAAAGAACTAGGTGAGCTTAACGGATTTATTGAAGAAATAGTATCCGGACAGAGAGTCGTGAAAGCGTTTTCGAGAGAAAAAAAGACTATAGAAGAATTTGGAGAAATAAATAATAGGCTTAGAGATGCCGGGATTAAGGCTCAAATTTATTCAGGGGTAGTACCACCACTGATGAATGTAATTAACAGACTTTCCTTTGCTTTAGTTGCAGGTGCTGGGGGATGGCTTGTGATAAAAGGAGCTATTACAATAGGTGTAATTGCCAGTTTTATAAATTATTCAAAACATTTTGCTAGACCAATTAACCAAATAGCTAATCAATTTAATATGATACAGGCAGCATTAGCAGGAGCGGAGAGAGTTTTCGAAATTATGGATGAAGTTCCTGAAATTATTGATGAACCCGGTTCGATTATTGTTGAAGATATAAAAGGTCAGGTTATTTTTGATGATGTATATTTTGAATATAAAAAGGATGTACCTGTTTTAAAAAATGTTAACATAGAAGCGTCACCCGGACAGACCATAGCCCTTGTAGGTCCTACAGGTGCAGGAAAAACTACCATTGTGAATCTTCTTATGAGATTTTACGATGTAAATGATGGCTGCATTATGATAGACGGTATAGATATTAGGGAACTGAAATTAGATTATCTCAGGTCATCATTAGGAATGGTGCTTCAAGACACGTACTTGTTTTCCGATACCGTTAGAGAAAACATACGTTATGGTAGATTGGAGGCTTCCGATGAAGAAGTTGAAGAAGCAGCACGTCTTGCTAATGCTCATTCTTTTATTCACAGACTTCCTGACGGTTATGATACTATAGTTACCGAGGGAGGCTCTAACTTAAGTCAGGGACAAAGGCAATTGCTTACAATAGCTAGGGCTATACTGGCGGATCCTGAAATACTTATTCTTGATGAAGCTACTAGCAGTGTAGATACAATGACCGAAATGAAAATACAAGAGGCTATGCTATCTCTTATGAAAGGGCGTACAAGCTTTGTAATTGCTCACCGACTAAGTACAATAAGAGAAGCTGATAAGATAATAGTAATAAACAACGGAGAGATAATTGAGCGGGGAACCCATGAAGAATTGATGGAGGCACAAGGGTTTTATCATAACCTTTATATGAGCCAATTTAGATAGAGAAACAAATATTAGATTTTACTCAATAGTTTTATACAGAAAAATGCGCCCCTGAGGTACTTTTCCTATTTGACAAATCTTTTGTTTTAACTTATAATTATATTATGAGTGAACGTTCATTCATTATATCAGTAATATTATAATATTACTGATATAATGAATATACTTTTTGTTTCAAATTATGAGAAATTATGGTGATGTAAAATGAAACCTAGAAAAAGCAAGGAAGCAATACTGGAATCAAGTTTGAAGCTCTTTTGTAGTAACGGTTTTGGAAATACAAGTATCAAGAAAATAGCGACCTCTGCAGGTATATCTCAGGGGAATATTTACAATTACTTCTCGAACAAAGAAGAGATATTCGAGGAACTATTTCGTGATAACTTTCCCGGAAATTTTATTGAACTTTTTATTAAAGGGATATCTGAAGAGAAAAGCCTAGATGAAAATATTGAAACAGTGCTTGAAAATCTTGCAACTTTTGCTGATAAAAATACTTGTTTCTTTAAACTCATAATACTAGACGCAAATGAGTTTGGTGGAAAATACCTGAAAAAGTATAGCAGCCCATTTAATAAACCTATTGAAGATTATTTTATAAAATCTATAAGGTTGTCTGAACTAAGAAAGGATATTGATTCTGTGAATTTTACTTATTTCTTTGGTTGGTTGCTTTATGCATTAGGTCTTACTAACATTATATATATGAACAATGAAGGGAAGAGTATCAAGAGTATACCTGAATATAAAATATTGTTAAGTGTACTCAAGAAAGGCTTGAAAGAATAGGATATTCTTTGATTTAACAGGTAATTTGAAAATGTTTAAAGAGACAAGATAAGAGTTAAAGAAAATAGTAGATAAGAGTTAAAGATTGAGGAGGATTTCGTATGAAAGTATTACTAACAGGAGCCTTTGGTAATATAGGTAAATATACTATTTACGAACTATTGGAAAAAGGCTATGATGTAACATGTTATGATTTAAAGAACAAAAAGAATCGAAAGGCAGCAAAGACATTACCGGAAGAAGTAAAAATTGTATGGGGGAATTTAAGAACGGGAGATAATTTGCAGCTAGCAATAAAGGACCAAGATATTGTTATTCATTTAGGTTTTATTATTCCTCCCATTAGTGAAGAGAATCCTAAACTGGCTTACGAAATAAATGTAGATGGTACTAGACGAGTTGTTGAAGCAATTAAAGCTCAAAAGAATCCACCCAAACTGGTATTTACATCTACAATAGCTGTATATGGGGACGCACAACATATAGCACCTCCCCGAAAAGTAGGAGACCCACTAAATCCTGTAGATCATTATGGTAGACAAAAAATAGAATGCGAAGAAATTGTTAGGAATTCGGGCATTAAATGGTCAATATTGAGGCTTGCAGCTGCGCCTTCTATAGACTGGCAAAGAGTTGACCCTATAATGTACGATGTTCCTTTAACAGACAGAATAGAGTTTGTGCATCCCGATGATATTGCTCTTGCTCTTGCAAATGCAGCAGGTTCAAAAGAGATATGGGGAAAAATTCTGTTGATTGGCGGAGGTAAGTCTTGTCAAATTTATCAAAGAGAGTTTATGGAGAAAGCATTAGCAATGCTTGGTATAGGGATGTTGCCTGAACAGGCATTTGGTGAAAAATGCTATCATACTGACTGGATGGATACAGAAGAAAGTCAGAAACTACTTAAATATCAGAGACATACCTACGATAATTTCCTTAAAGAGCAGGCCAAAATATTTGGTAAAAGGGCATTTTTTATAAAACTTTTTCGTCCCATTATTCGCTGGTATCTTTTATGTCAGTCACCCTATTATCAGAAATATGTAAGCAGTAAAGCTAAAATCAAAGGAGAAAAGAGAACAAAAAGGCTTGGGAACGTTGCGCTGGCAACAGATACACCGACAAGTAGAAACAGTAGTTTTAGCAAGTATGAGAAAAGTAATGGATTTAGCAAATATAGAAAAAATCATAAAGTAAATAGAATTAGAAGAAAAAATAAATAGATGTATAAATTAAGTTAAATTTCAAACACCCTAATATTTTGATTAAATAATACGAAATATATAATATAGAGGGTGTTTTTATTAATGAAAATTTTATTTACAATATTTTAAGCACGTTTTTACAAAAAAAGGAGAGGAAGCTATGCACTATTACATAAGTCTTAAAGTGACATACATAAAAACAATTTGCATAGATGGTATAGAATATATAAACGCAGACTATGAACCATCTTCTAGTATAAAATTGGGTGTACCTTATATAGAATCCCTTAACATAGAAGGAAAGTTATACAGAAATCTGGATTATAATAAGGAGTTATCAACCTCTAATTAACTATTCTGTAGATTTTTGATGACTACTACAATCTTTTCAATATCTTCATGCGGTATTCCTTTATCAGCTATGTCTTTATCAATCTTTATCAGCTCAACACCAACAGCTATGAGTTCTTGAGGAATAGAGCTTTTATCCATTATTGTAATGTTATTTTTATGTACTTTATTATTTGTGGACATAATGCATTTCACCTTCCTGGTTTTTTAGTTTAGTTTTTGGAGAAAATACCCCCCTTTTAATATTTCTTCTCCCATATAAAAATAGAGCGGACACCTGGGTTATTGCTCCAGATGCCCACTCAATATCGAATATTATATGCAATTAAAGATTATAACAGTAATACTGCTATAACTTGTCATTCAATAATACTGACTATGCTTCGGCAACCTGGCAATCATAGAAAGTTTTTACTTTCCGTAGACCCATAGCTTTGCGACCTTGCCTTTCGGCAAGTGTGCTATTATCGTGCATACCTAACACGAAACTCTATTAAATTTTTAACTCTTCACAACCTAATTATATATTCTATTTTATATTTAAAAAAATTGCAACTGTTTTGAAATAATTTTGTAAAAATTATTTATTTTACTGTACATACTATTTATTTTTAAGAGCATTTATTGCATCAATAATCTTTCGCACATCCTTTGGAGGTATTTCTTTTTCTCTCATTTCTTTAGCTAACATTAAATATTCTACACCAACATCCCTTAACTGTTCAGGTAGATTATCAACTTCCAATTTAACTAAATCCTTGTTCTCTACTCTTCCGAGAAGCCAGTCTATACTAACATTAAATTGATTGGCAATTTTTATAATAGTATCATATTCCGGTTCTCTTTTGCCATTTTCATATTGTGATATGGTACTATCATATACGCCAAATAAAGAGGCAAATTGATTTTGAGTGAGATTATGCTCTTTCCTAAGCTGTCTTATCCTATCGCCTATCATTATGTTATCCCCTTCCCAATTAATCCCCGCGTTCTATGAAACTTATTATACTATTTAAAGCTTAATAAGTAAATACTACCACTAGGTATTACAATGAGATGTTAACTTAATATATTTTTTAAACAAAATTAACATAAAACAGTTAAGTTACCGAGCTGTATTCTTTTTGATTTAGATAATGAGGTTTAGTATATAAAGTCGTTAATCGTTCAATTTATATCGTAAAAATAAAAAATATTAAAAATATGGTAGATTGTGAAGGAATTTATAGTATTATGTAGAAGTATACATAAAAGAGAAGATTTTTGTAGTATTATAGAGAATACTCATGACTTTAGCCGTAAGAGAATACAAAGGATTGAAACTGATAAAGTAATTTAAATGGAGGAATTGCATATGCTCATATGGAAAACAGAGGCTGATGGAGGACGAACCTTTATTAATAACAGTTTTTTAAAGTCTATGGGAGAGAATATAGAAGAAGGTATTAGCGCGTGGTTAGCAATAATTCATCCTAATGATTTAAATAAATGCCTTAAGAAATATTATCAGGCGTTAAAACATAGAAGGCCTTTTAGGACAAAATATAGAATATTAGATAGTAGTGGCGAATATAGGTGGATACTGGAAATAGGCATGCCTCTAAGTCATAATAATAAAAATATAACGGATTATATAGGTATATGCATTGATATTACCGCGCGAAAAGTGCTAAGAAAAGTGTTTAAAGAAAAACTGCAAATCTATAAAAGTGCCTTTAAGATAAATTACATGGCGACACTAGTTCTTGATGTTGAAGAATTGAGTATTGTTGATGCAAATCCTGCAGCTGAAAAGTTTTACGGATACAACAGAAACCAGCTAAAAAAGATGAAAATATCAGATTTAATTACTAGTATAGATATGTACAAGGAAATAAAAGAAGCAATAGAAAAAAAACAACATTTTTTTTTCTATACTCAAAGTTTTAAAAATGGTAAAATAAAACACGTTAAAGCCTATTGCAGTTTAATGCCGACAACAACGAGATATTTTATATTTATGATTATTGATGAAGATACATATATTAACCGAGAAATCCTAGAAAAGTTAAAGTATAAGGATTACCATGATGAGCTTACCGGCCTTTATAACCGAAAATATTTTGAATTAGAAATTAAACATCTAGATAATGAATTACAACTACCCTTAAGTATTATCATTGCAGATGTAAACAATATGAAACTAATAAACGGCAGTTTTGGCTATGATAAAGGAGATGAAGTATTAAAAACAATTGCCAACATATTAAGATCCTCCTGTAGAAAAGAAGATATAATTTGCAGGATAGGTGGTGATGAGTTTGCTTTAATATTGCCGAAAACTAGGGAAGATGATGCAGCGAAAATATGTAGTCGCATTAAAGAAAAATGCAGATCTCAAGACTCAAAGCTCCTTAAATACGAGATATCCCTTGGAATAGCTGCAAAAACGAAAAAAACTCAAGATATTACTGATATTTGTAGGGAAGCTGAAGATAAAATGTATAAGAACAAACTCAGCGAAGGGAAAAGTTTAAGGAGTTCGTTAATAGATTCATTAAGAAAAACTATTGAAGAGAGAACTTGGGAAACCGAAGCCCATGCTGAGAGGATGAAAGACATGGCACTAAAACTTGGGAATTTATTGAACCTATCTAATGCTGAACTAGATGAGCTCACTCTATTAGCTGCTCTTCATGATATTGGGAAAATCGGTATTCCTGACAACATTTTATCTAAGAAAGGTGCTCTTAACACTAAAGAACGAGAGATTATGAAAAAACATAGTGAAATAGGGTACCGTATAGCAGCTGCCAGTCCGGAATTATCAAATATTGCAAATGCGATATTATATCATCATGAACACTGGGATGGAAATGGTTATCCTCATGGGCTAAAGGGGAAAGAAATTCCTATAACATCAAGAATTATTGGAGTAGTTGATGCTTATGACGCAATGACTAATGATAGAATTTATCATGCAGCCATTTCAAAGGAAAAAGCTATTGAAGAAATAATCAACTGCAGTGGAAAACAGTTTGATCCTGAAGTTGTAAAAGTATTTCTAAAAATGATGGTAGAAGACTACTAATGAGATTTGCTTATACATAAAGCAGAAAAAGGAGATGAGAGTAGTGTTATTCATAAGTCTAGGGGTCCCGTATATAAAAACTATTTTTATTAATGGTAAAGAATATATAAATACAGATTACAAACCGGAACTAAAGATAAATCTAGGTGTTCCATATATACAATCTGTTAAATTGAAAGGTAGGGAATATATTAATACCAGCTATAGAGATGACAGTACTAAAAAAATGAAATAATAATGTGTGTATTGACAGTTTTAGGGAAATGCAATATATTTAATTGTAAAGATAGGATTAAGTTTTTTATATTGCTGTTTTAAATAATATTATATATGTGAATATTTTAAAGAACTTCGTGCTGAAGCACATCGAAGGAATGGTGATTGATATGCCTCAAACACATGTTAAGAACTATCATGAACTGGATATGCTGGCAGAGGAAGCTTACAATACACTAAGAACAAATATACAGTTCTGTAGTGCAGTAAAGAAAATCAAAACTATTACTATAACAAGTTGTAATGCTGAAGAAGGGAAGACAACAGTATCTATTAATCTTGCAATAAGTATGGCAAAAACAGGACTTAAAACTCTCCTTGTTGATACAGATTTAAGAAAACCAAGCATAGCAGACACATTAAAAATTTTAGAAATTTATGGAATAACAGAATATTTATCAGGAGGATTGGAAATCGAAGACATTATCTATGCAACACATATTAAGAATTTTTTTGTGACTCCTTGCATAACTATACCACCTAATCCTGCAGAGCTTTTAAGTACAGAAAAATTCAGACATTTTATTCAAACTGTAAGAGATGATTTTATAAATACTGTAAAAGGTCAATTTGACATAATAATATTTGATTCACCTCCATTAGGAAGTGTAATAGATGCAGCAATTCTAGCAGCAGGAACTGATGGTACAATTATGGTGATAAAATCAAAATTTGTAAATTACAAAGCCGCCCAACAGGTTAAAGAACAACTTGAAAAAGTAAAAGCAAATTTAATTGGAGTAGTTTTAAACAGGATAAAGAAAAAAGATTATAGTTATTATTATAATTACTACTATAGTAGTAATTATAAAACCAAAAAAAGAAGAGAATTTTTTAGAAAATTACAAAGATAGGTTAGCAAGTAAACTTTAAATAAAAGACTCATCTACCCTGCTCTGGCACCTCCACTAATGCCACTTTCCAATATTTTTTTAAATAAATTTAATGCACCCATAATTCGACAAGACAACTTGACAAAATAACAAATAATGTATAAGATATTAAAAACAAGTAATATTGTATAATAATATCTTATAGAACTTTATACTTATAGAATTTTATATTTATAGTATACTTGACCGAAAGCTCACGACTTTGTTGCAGGGATGAAGATTAAGACGTATAGTAAGTAAAAACTTAAAATATCCGGCATCCAGGAATTGCATTATAATACACAGGTGCTCGGGGTATAAATTATTTAAATGGGGGTCATTCAAAAATGAAGAGAAAATTTATTATTGTTTTAATACTTGTGGCACTTATGACAACTCAGATTTTCGTACCGGTAGTTTTTGCCGATGCTAAATCAAAGTTAGATAGTGTAAAACAGGAATTGGAAAAGCTTGATGATGACTATAGAGGGAAAATACTAAGTAATGTATGGGATTTTGCAGTAGAAAAAATCGGAAATAATGAAGATTTTAATGCCAATGATGCTCTCGAGCAAATCAAGTCAAACCTGGAATACGATAAACCGGGAGGAGTATATAATATAATTGTAGGTGATGGGGATAATCAAATAAAGGAAACAACAATTATTAGATTGATAGAAGAAATATTAGCTAAACGCGGAATAGTAAAAGCATATTATGATACATATTTTAATACATATAGAAAGTATTTTGAAAAAGCTGAAGTAAAGTTGCTTCTAGGGTTGGAATCTAGTGCAAGTGCAGGTGAGGTATATGCAGAAATGATGAAATACATGGTTCCTGCATTAACTCATAATGAAGACAGAACTAAATTCATTATTAATAATAGTATTGCCGGGGTAAAAGGCGGAGTAGCAAAAAAAGCACCCATTATAAGTGATGGAAGACTGTCTGAAAATAGTGTCATGTTGTTTCTTGAACTTAAAGAAGATACTGACGAGAAGATACAGTCGCTGGAAACAAAAATGAATACTGAAATGAACAATTATGGCCTTATGCCGGATGACGTGATCGGCTTACTTGAAATATTCGGCTTATATGATAAGGATCCGGTAGCTCCAACGAAAATAAGCACAACTCCGGTTGATGGTTCTACAAATGTTTCCAGAGGTACATCCATAGAAATTTTGTTTAGTAAAAATATTCTCCCTGGAAGCAATCATGAAAACATAAGCCTTAAGACAGGTAGTACTGAATTAGCTATAGAGGAACCTACTATTTCTGGAGGCACTCTTACAATTAAACCTAAATCCGGCCTCGAATACTCTACCAGATATACTGTAAATGTTCCGGCGGGGGCTATAACTGATGAAGTATTACGCTCGACAGGTAAAGATATTACTATTGCCTTTACTACTCAAAGTGCCGGTGGTTACATACCTCCAAGTACACCTCCGGATGAAGATAAGCCAACAAAGCCGGAAGACAAAGAAGAACCGGAAGACAAAGAAGAACCGGAGGAACCAAGTGCAGAAGAAAAGGAAATTGAAGATATAATTGCAGAAATCGATGAACAAGAAATTAAAGCTGTTTCTGCGGAAGAATTGGACAAGCTAGCAGATAGTATAATCGTTAATCTGGAAAGGGCAGTTGAATTATTTGAAGGTATAGAAAGTCCCGAAGTTGTTCTTGAAATGGCAAATACATTAATAGAAAAAGCATCTGCTATGGTTGACAAGCTGGAAGAATCAGGTAAAGTCCTTGCGGCAGATAAATTTACCGATATGCTAAATACTGTAGCTGAAGCTGCATTAAAAAAAGCGGCAACCTTTAGAGTTGAAATTGATGAAGAAGATACAGTTATAGAAGCTGAAGTTAAACTTGGCGACGTTAAAGAAGATGAACCTGTTGACGCGGGTACCCGTCAAATGTTGAAAGATATTGTATCTATGGCTCGTGAGCTAACAACAATATTGGAAAACAATGGTGTTGAACCAAGGCTTGAACCTGTTTTGTATATTGATGCCCTTTCAGGATCTGATGATATTTCAAAAGTTAATTTTTCCATGCCATCCGGGTTATTTGCAGCACTAGAAGAAGAAGGTATTACTTCGGTTACAGTTATGACTGATGTTGCTATATTGAAAATCCAAACAGATTCTATTGATTTTGAAAAAGGTAAGACAGTTCTCATTCATGCTGAGAAGCTGGATAAAGAGCAATTATCTGATGAAATAAAAAGAGCTGTAGGAGATGATCCTGTATATGATTTCCTAATCACTGTAAATGGTGAAAGGGTAGAATTTAAGAAACTTGTTCAAGTAGCAGTGCCTTATGTTCCGGCAAAAAATGAGGATACTGAGAAAATAACTGTTTTTCATATAGGTAAAGATGGGATACCTGAAAATGTAATTGGTGTATACGATGAGAAAACCGGAACGGTAATATTTAAGGCAGAGCATTTCAGCCAGTATACAATAAAATACAATGATGTGCGATTTAAAGATGTAGAGGACAAATTCTGGGCTTCAAGGTACATTGAGGTTATGGCATCTAAAGGTGTTATTAAGGGTGTTGGAGCCGATCTGTTTAAGCCTACTAATAATGTTACTAGGGCAGAATTCTTAGCAATGATTGTAAGAGAATTCAAGCTGTTTGACAAAGATGCAGAGAATCCCTTCAATGATGTTAATGAAACGGATTGGTTCTATCCTGAGGTAGTATCAGGCGCAAAATTTGGTATTGTAAAAGGAAGACCCGGCGGAGTATTTGCACCTAATGATAAGATTACAAGAGAAGAAATGGCTACCATAGTATCAAATGTACTTAATCAGATATTGGGCAAGAAAACACCTGATAAAGCAGAAGATTATTTAAAAGCATATGTTGATAGTGATGAAATTGCCAATTATGCAAAAGACACTGTTGCCATGGCTACAAGGTATCAGGTATTCAGTGGAAGGCCTGATGGAACCTTTGCACCAAAAGATAATGCAGACAGGTCTGAAGCATCGAAAGTAATTTATATGTTGTTCTATATGAAATAATATAAAGTAAGATTGAGAAGAATGCCAAAAAGTCACCTGGAACCTGATTCAGGTGACTTTTTAACATTGGAAGCTAAGTATTTAATTAAATTTTATGCCGATACATAGCGGGCGGAATGGTGGTTAATATGTCAAAAACATGGAAAATATTGATCATTGTTTTAGTAATTTTTCTAGTGATTGGATTTGCAGGAAAAGTTGTGATAGATCGAATTTTTAGTATGATTTTTTTGTCTCAAATAACTGATACCGGATTTAATTTAAAAGATGCATTATCTAATAATGACGATTTTACAATGGAGGAAATTGACAAATACGCAATTGGTGAAAAATGGGACACAAAGATACAGGAAAATGGAAATGTAGAAGAAGATATTAATGAGGAAAACATTACAGAAAGAAAAGAGACTGAAAAAGAGCCTGAAGAGGTAGATGAAAAAGCGAATGAAAAAGTAGTGAATATCAAAGAAAATTTAGAAGAAAGCATTAAGAAAAATAATAGTATGGTAAGTAATGAAGAAAGAGAAAAGCAGCCCGAAATACAGAGTGAAGCAAAAGATGGAATACAGAGTGAAGCAAAAGATGAAATACAGAGTGAAGTAAAAGATGAAATAAAGAATGAAATAAATAGTGAAATACAGGATGAAATAATAGACGAAATAGTGAACGAAATTGAAAAAACAGATAATACAAAACAGGATAATGATACAATAAAAATTAACAAGGAAAAGATAGTAAAAGCAGAGAAAGAAATATCTACATCAGATAAACTAAAAGCACTAGATATCATATTGAAAAAACTAAAATCTTCTGATATCGAAAAACTCATAGGAATGCTTAAAAAGGGGAAATTATCGAAGGAAGATATAAATAATGCAAAAAGGATAATAAAGGAAAAGGTAACAGAGGAGGAAAAAAATGTTTTGAAAGACCTCTTCAATAAATATGAATATTTGATAGAATAGAAGTATAATACGATAGTTTTACTAGAAATTGAGTTACAATTATATTGTACAAGGAGATAATAGAAGGAGGTTTATTTTATGGGCAAGATAATAAATGCATATATTTTCCCCCACCCTCCTATAATAATTCCTGAAGTGGGCGGAGGTAGGGAGATTGATGCCGGTAAAACAATAGAGGCATACAAAAAGGCAGCAAAAGAAATAAAGGAAGACAATCCTGATACAATTATTATGATAACGCCTCACGCACCGTTTTTTAAAGATTTAATTTATATTACTGATACAGAAAAAACTATAGGAGGAGATTTCAGAAGATTCGGAGCACCTGAAGTAAGACTTGAATTTGAAAATCATAATCTTTTTGTAGAAAAAATATCGAGCAATGCAAATTACAGCGGTATAACAATAACAGGACCAAGCCATAAGCTAATAAAGAGAATGGGGATTTCTAAAGATTTGGATCATGGCGCTATGGTGCCTCTTTATTTTATCAGCAAAGAGATTAATGATTTTAAACTTGTTCATATTTCAGTTGCTGACATGCCATATGAGAAACTGTACAATTTTGGGGAATGTATAGGGAAATCAGTTGCTGAAATGAACGAAAAAATAGTGTTGATTGCAAGTGGAGATCTTTCTCACAGTTTGACCTGGGATGCTCCTTGCGGTTATAATGAAAAGGGAGCAATTTTTGATAAGTTGCTAACCGAATATCTCTCAAAAGGAGATGTTGACAGCATTATTAATTTTGATGAAAACTTGGTTGAGGAAGCAGCAGAATGCGGCTTAAGACCAATTATAATTATGTTGGGTGCTTTAAAAGATTATGATATATACCCGGAGGTATATTCATATGAGGGGCCTTATGGAGTAGGCTATATGGTTTCTAGTATTAATCCGGAAAAGAAGAGTAATGAAGATCACCCATTGAAACATATGGGGGAATTAGTTAAAATGGAAGATCCTTATGTATCATTAGCAAGGATGGCATTGGAGGCATATGTTAAAGAAGGCAAAACAATCAAACCTCCGGAAGGTATTCCTCATGGGATGCTTGAGAGCAAGGCAGGTGCTTTTGTAACTATCAAGAAAAAGGGTTCGCTAAGGGGCTGTATTGGCACTATTTATCCTACAAGAAAAAATATTGCTGAAGAAATAATCTATAATGCAATAAGCGCGGGTACCCGAGACCCCCGGTTCCATCCTGTTAATGAGGAGGAGCTGGTACAGCTTATATATTCAGTAGATATTATGGGAGAACCGGAGCCTATAGATTCGATTTTAGATTTGGATGCACAAAAATATGGTGTAATTGTAAGGTCAGGAAATAGAAGCGGTTTGCTTCTTCCTAATATTGAAGGAGTTGATACACCTGAAGAACAAGTTTTAATCGCTCTTCAAAAAGCAGGAATAAGACATCACGAAAAATACACTATGGAAAGGTTTGAGGTAAAACGTTATAAGGTAGAGTAGATAGGAGTAGATATATGAGTAAACAAGCAATGTATTATAAAAGAAACAACATGAAAGTACAGTGTTTTCTCTGTCCGCATAATTGTGTAATAACACCGGGAAAACATGGTACATGCAGAGTTCGCAAAAATATTGATGGTGAATTATACTCTATGAATTACGGCAGGGTTACTTCCATTGCTTTAGACCCTATAGAAAAGAAGCCTCTATATAGGTTCTATCCCGGAAAGCTCATTTTGTCCGTAGGAACTTTTGGGTGTAATCTGAAATGTTCTTTTTGTCAGAATTGGACTATAGCCCATGATGACCCGAGCACTGTTGAAATTACTCCGTCTCAACTTGTAAAACAAGCAGAGAAATATATGCATCAAGGTAATATCGGAATAGCATATACTTATAATGAGCCTTCAATATGGTATGAATTTGTGTATGAGGCTTCAATGCTTGCAAAGAAAAAGGATATGGTAAATGTTCTTGTAACTAATGGATTTATCAATAGGGAACCATTAGAAGATATTTTACCCTTTGTGGATGCAATGAATATAGATGTGAAGGCATTTAACCATTCTTTTTATAAAGATATATGCAAGGGTTCTTTAGAAAATGTCAAGAAGACAGTAGAAATTGCTTCGAAAAAATGCCATGTAGAAGTTACAACCCTGATAATACCCGGGCTTAACGATTCTATGGAAGAGATTGGAGATATGGCTAGATGGCTTGCTTCAGTTTCTCCTGAAATAACACTTCATCTATCTAGATTTTTCCCTAATTACAGAATGGGGGAAGTACCGCCTACTCCAATTGAGACTCTTTATCAAGCAAGGGATATTGCAATAAAATATTTAAAGTATGTATATCTTGGTAATGTGAGGTGACATTAGTATTTCATTTTTATTAAAAATAAAAAAAGGTCTTACATGTAGTGTGAAAACAAGGTATAATTTTAATGATAAATGTTTATTTACGGTTTTGCTTAAAGGTGTGAGGTTTATTTGGAATTTATTTATGATATAAATTTAAAAGACTTATTTAATAATTTTGCCGGATATGTAGGAATGACCGGACCTTTATCCATTATTAGAGCTATCGTGGATATAGGTCTTGTTACCTATGTGATTTACAAAGTTATTATATTGGTTAGGGAAACTAGGGCATGGCAGCTTATTAAAGGCATTCTCTTTATCTTGGTAGCCGCAGAACTGAGTAAA
>CAZEYH010000022.1:0-1222 GCA_964515895.1 uncultured Clostridiaceae bacterium
AACCTCAGGGTACCGTACAAATCCTGTCGGATTTTGGTGTTACCAATCTAAAAGCTGCACCAAACATGGAAAACAATGCCATTATTCTCACATGGGATAATCCGGTGGATAATGAAGACTTCTGCTTCGTATTTATAGAAAAAAGCATAGGTACTGGAGAGGAAGCCGATTGGGAATATCTCGGAAATACTGAAGAAAACTCTGAGATTAACACATTTGAAGATACAGATGTATTTTATTACATAAATTATAAATATAGAGTTATTGCAGTAGACATGGATTATAACATAGATGAAAATCCGCCGGAGGTCTCCGCCAGACTGAACTCCCCTCAGGCAATTTTGTTACAAAGTTGGGATCTGTACAACGATGGAGTAATTAATTCGTTTAATGTTGAATATTATGGTGTTAATGCATATGCTATGGCTGATAAGGATATTGTTTCAATAGAGTATGAACTATCTACCGATAACTTAAATTGGTCACCCATAGATGAGACAATGATTAAGGACGATTACGGACTTGAATTTAAAAGCTGGAACAACTCATGGAATCATCAGATGTATCTGAATTTTACTGAAACTGAATACATGAATCGAGACAGCTTCTGGATAAAGGTAACAGCAACTGATACGGATGGAACAACATTATCTGATGTACAAAAGCTTTCGATGGATCTGGTATGTGAAGATGCAACGGATTTTACTGCAGATGCAGATGTTGAAAACGCCGAAATAAGGCTAAGCTGGTCTGTTCCTGATGATTATAAGTATGGAATATTATACAAAGGAAATTACTCGAGTAAATATGGCTGGCAATGGCAGTACTTAAAAAATGTAGATACTACTAGTTATACTGATACAGATGTGGATCCGGATAATCTATATAAAACATATAAATATAGAATACTAATATATGATGTGAATGGAAACGAATCTCAAAATCCACCTGAAATAACAGTTAATTTTGACACTCCCGGTCCCATTGGTTTAATGAGATGGTATCTTACCACAGAAGACGGGAAAATTAACAGAACTGACTCATTCAACTACTCTATAAATGCATACTTCTATTCTAAAAATCCTATAAATACAATTAAATATAAATACTCTCTAGATGGTGAAACCTGGCTTGACCTTACTCCTTTTATTTCAAGCGATTCAGGAACTAATTTCGACCAGAAGGAGGCTTGCGGAAATCACTATATCAGAATAAATATCGG
>CAZEYH010000022.1:1322-5328 GCA_964515895.1 uncultured Clostridiaceae bacterium
TCGGTAGATAGTGTTGGTAATACAAGTGAAGCTGCATCAATCCTTATCGAGATTCATGAAGGACCGGAAATTGTTTTAGATGAAGGATATAACGTTTATACAAATAACAGTGGTTATGTTTTAAGGGGAACTACAGTTCCCGGTGCTGCAGTTACGGTAAATGGAGAAGCGGTTTTGGTAGATGAAGGCGGAAAGTTCTCTTATAACAGTGTGCTTACAGTAATAGATAACAGTTTTACCATAATGTCAAAAAAAGATGGAATTACTCATACTGTCAAACAAAGTGTGGTTTATGACACACAAGTTCCTACAATTAACCAGTTTAGTCCATATTATAGCACATATTTTGGACCTGATACGGCGCGAATTTCCATCTCAACCTCTGATAATAATTATATCCATCGCCAGGTTTTACAGGTTAAGAGAAGCGAAGAATTACCCTGGGAAGATATTATTGAAATACCATCCGGACAGACAAGTGTTTATCTGGATATTACATCAAATGTTGGAGATGGAGGTCCTTTAGAGGATGGTGCATACAAGTTCAGGCTGCTGGTTTGGGATAGAGCGGGAAATGTTGCCGGGGAAGACCTGGTAAGAATATGGACTATAGACAGCACCAGACCGGAACCTCCCACAAATCTAACAGCAGCAGAAGAAACAGGTAAAATAACATTATCATGGGAGGCTAGTATATCACCGGATCTTAAAACATCCTCACAATATAAGCTTTATCGCTCAACAAAAACCGGAGGCAACTATATTCTAATTGCAACTACCTCCAATACAAGATATGAAAATACAACTGTATCTGAAGGTGTTACATACTATTATGTCGTTACTGCTACTGATAAGGCAGGGAATGAGAGCGAGTATTCAAATGAGATTTCAGCTTCCCCTGAGAATGATATCAAACCACCTGCATTTAGAAGTCTTCCCAATGATGGAAAGAAATTCGGGGGCAAACAAGCTAGAATTATTTTAGAAGCTACAGATGACTCCCCTCAAGGAGTAGAAAAATTTATAATGGAATATTCTAATGATAATGGAGCCTCATGGGAATCCCTTACTCTTGGAGCATCTTCAAAAACAGTGAGTGGAGTAAAAGTCGAGTATTGTGATTATAATATGAGTACAACAGGTATGGTTTCAGGAGATTATATTTTCCGCTTTTCTGCAATAGATTATTCAGGAAATACTGTTACCGTAGATAGAAATTTGGTTTTTGATCTTTCCGTTGCTGCTGTACAAAACCTGACAGCCCGGTCAGGAGAAGGGTCAATAATTCTCGAATGGGAAGTTCCTCCGGATAATGACATTAAATCATATGATATAATGCGTTCAACATATTATAGCGGGGGATACAATACAGCCAAAACTCTCTATGGTGGAGATATTAAAACATATACCGATACTGCAATAACTTTGGGCAAGAGATTTTATTATAAGATTGTAAGTAAAGATTCATATTATCCATATCCAAACCAATCTGTCAGTGAAATTGTTTCAGCAGTTGCAAGTGATGACATTACACCACCTCAGATTACTTATATTAGTATAGAAGATTCAGCTTATATCGGGGGTAAGACGATAAGTCTAAATGTACGTGCTACTGATAACAAAAAACCCATAAGTGCTGTTTTTTTCGGTTCACAGGATGGAGGTGCTACATGGGAACCTCTTAATATTAAATGGACCAATAGCACTATTCTGCCTGATAATGTTACATACAGTTTTTTCTATAACTGGACAACAACAGGCTTTACTTCCGGGGAAATACTGGTGAAGATAATAGTTAAGGATGAAGCAGGTAATGAAGGAGAAGCCCAAAGAACGTGGAATCTGGATCTTGATGTTTCTCCGGCGACTAATTTGCGAACCACTCCCGGCGACGGAAGCATTCTTATTGAATGGGATCCTGTCACAGATGAAGATATTAACAGCAGCAATGCTTATAATATCTTGAGAAGTGAAAGTTCAGGCGGTCCATACTCAAGTGTAAAATCCAACTTAGGGAAAAACACCACACAGTACACTGATACAGGAGTGCAGACCGGGAAAACATATTATTATGTGATTCGTTCAAGGGACAATTTTGGAAATGAAACCCTGTCTTCGGAAATAGCTGCCATGCCTGCAGGAGATGAGATACCACCGGTTATAAATGCTGTTACCCCGGATGCGGGCGCTACAATAGGGGGGCCTGTATATTATGAGCTTAGAGTTGATGCAAGTGATAATGCCGGTATGGCAGGAGTCGCAGCTGAAATAGAATACTCAGTCGATGGAGAAAACTGGACGCCGGTAAATCAAAACATTGAAGGACCTTATAATCTATTGAACAATAAATTTTATTTCACAGCCGGATGGAATCTAATTGACCTGACCAGCGGTAATTACAAGGTTCGTTATACAATAACTGATGGTGCAGGGAATTCATCCAATCTAGTCGCTGATTATTATATAGACAGGACAGGACCTTCTGCACCTGAAAATCTCCTGGCAACCTACGGGCAAAAAGCTATAGGCCTTGTGTGGGAAGCTGTTCCTGAAACAGATGCAATAAGTTATTATGTTTATCGCGCGAATACTTTGAATGGGGAATATACCAGAATTAAAATTATAGATATTATTGATGGTGAAGAAAGCAATATATATTCAGATAATACAGTCGTTGATGGAATTACTTATTTCTACAAGGTTACTTCGGTAGATAAATTTTACCAGGAAGGTCCTGCCTCCAACATAGCTTCAGCAGCAGCCATACCTGATACAACACCTCCGGTAGTCACACTTATTGAGCCTGATCATCATAGCATACTTGGGCTTAATGCACAAATAACAGTTACAGCAGAGGATAATGCAGCATTATCCAGTATAACCCTGGAATATAATGCAGGAGAAGACTGGATTACAATAGGTACCATAGCAACTCTTGATGTGGCAGTATTTGAATGGTCAACAAAAGGTCTTTCCGGAAATGTGCAGGTGCGTGCAATTGCCAGGGATTCAGCAGGCAATGTAAGCGACGGAAGCCTTTATAGAGCATATACAATTGACAACACCGGTCCTTCTGTAACCGGGCTTAAAGGAACAGCTTTCGGAGGAGACATTGTACTTGAATGGGATAGTGTACCCGACAGGGATCTGGCATATTTTCTGGTAGAAAAGAAGGATAGTTTAGGCAAGTATCAGGTAATAAAAAAAGTATATAATATATTGGGATTAAATATCTCCGGTCTGGAGCCGACAGTTAATTACTGGTTCAGAGTTACTGCTTTTGATAAAATGGGAAATTCGGGAGAGCCTGCAGAAATTATGGTGAACTCAGGATCTGATTCAACTCCTCCCATAGTAACATATGAATACTCTTTTCAGCGTATATATAGCGGGAATAAAAGTATTAACATTAACCCCTTCATAGCAAAAGATAATGTGGGAGTTAAGAAGCTGATACTTGAGTATTCTGTTGATATGATTAACTGGATAAATATTTGTGAAAAAGTTCTTGATAAACCGGACAGACAGGTGCGCTTTGATGAAAACTGGGATGTCTCATCTTTGCCGGAAGGAGACTATTATGTAAGAGCCCTTGCAGAGGATGAAGCAGGAAATATGAGCTTACCTTCTGAAGCTGCCATATATACCGTTGATCATACAAAACCCGCTGCACCATATGACATTAGCGTTAATACAACAGCCGGATACATTGAAGTAATGTGGAAATGTTCGGCTGAAAAAGACTTTAGCTTCTTTAAGCTGTGGAGATCTGAAAGTGAGGACGGAACCTATGAAAATATTACTCCAGGCAATTATGTGTATATGGGCTACAGAGATCGTGCAGTGGAGACCGGAAAAACATACTATTATAAGGTTACTGTAGTTGATGCGGCAAATAATGAAAGTGAACCCAGTGAAATTATTACAGCAAGCCTTACTGAAGACAAAATTGCTCCATCAATTTATTTCAGCAACCCTTTGGAAGGAGATATTCTTAGTTCAAAAG
>CAZEYH010000022.1:5428-13671 GCA_964515895.1 uncultured Clostridiaceae bacterium
GACTTCTATATATATAAACTGTATAGAACCACAGTACTGGGAGGTAGTGCAAGAAATATTTTATCAACCGGTGAAAAATCCTTCAATGATATGGGAATTCAGCCGGGTATAAGATATTACTACTATGTAAGAGCTTATGATATATATGGAAATTACAGCCAGAGTGATACGGTTTCTGTAGTTCCAACTACCGAAGATAAGATTTTGCCTGTTGCCGATGCAGGAGATGAACATATTTTGGTTGTTGGCATGGAAGGATTTTTCGATGGAACCTTATCAAGTGACAATCATAGAATAGCTTCATATCACTGGGATTTCGGAGATGGAAGTACCGCTGTAGTATCCCAGCCTACACATTCATACGATGCGGTTGGAGATTATACGGTGACTTTGACAGTAACGGATCCTGCAGGGAATACAGCCGTAGATACGACCGGTGTTAGAGTAGTATCAATTGATGAGGTGGGAATCCTTGAAGTAAAAGTAATTGATGATGTGACAGGAGAGCTTCTGCCCGGGTCAAGTGTTGTCATAGACTATCCTGACGGAGCAACTTATAAAACCACAACAAACTCCGTAGGCGCAGCATTTGTTATAGCTCCTCCGGGAGATTATGAGGTTTATGCATTCAAAACAGACTTCAGACCTGCCTCCGCTAAAGTCAAAATGGAAAGAGGCCAGAAAAACACTGTTATGATAAGGCTCCCAAAGGGATCGGTAGTTACAGGAGAACTGAAAGCAGAAAGAATGGATATTGATGAAATCGTCGCTGCAGGAATTGACATAACAGATCCTGCCAATCAAAACGCATATAAATTTGAAATAGGATTAGGCTTTAATATGCCTGATATACCGATTATTGCTACAAAACATAAATTCATTCGCCCGGCAAATGCTCCCCAGTATTATTCAGTTTCCGAGGATGGAAGTAAAATTATTATCAGGGAGCGAATAGACGAAGAAGGAAAAGGAAGCGGAAGCGGAAGAGTTTTCTACGGCGAAAAAATCGAAGCACCTTCGGACTTTCCTGCAATGGCTTATATGGTTATCCCGGGGAAAACGACCTGGCTTAAGGAGTTCTTTGATATAGGATTAACCATTCAAAATGCAGCAGAGCCTGAGTTTGTTATTGAAAATGCATGGGCAAGACTGACAATTCCGGATGGGCTTTCGCTTGCCCCTACAAGAGAGGGTCAGCATGAATATGTTGAAATGGGTAGCATTCCGGGTGGAGAAAGCAAAAGTGTAAATTGGATAATAAGAGGGGATAAAAAAGGAGAATACAGGCTGGAAGCTGAATTTAACGGTTTATTAATGCCTTTTGAAGATGAAATAAAACAAATATTCAGGAATGATGAACCATTCAGAGTATGGGCGGAAGATGCGGTATTAATGCACATTATAACCCAAGATAGAGCAGATAAGGGATATCCATATAATTTAAAATTAGGTATTGAAAATATATCTGAAATTTCATTATATAACCTTTCTCTTGAACTTCTTGAGGACACAAAAGCAAATTACATTTATGCTCCAAATCAGGAACTGATAAAATCAGTCACCGAGCTCAAGCCGGGAGAAACATTATGGGGAGAGTATCAGTTGATTTCCGCAGTAGATGGGTTATTAAGCCTCAAGAATAAGCAGTCATACAATTTAAAAACCGGTGGAAATACAGATATTGAAGAAGAGATGAGTGCCATATCTGTTCCTGAAAACTCACCGGACAATGCTCCCGTGTTAAACCAGGAAAATAAAGACGACGGGACAGTCAGCTTAAACTGGGGACATGTAGAAGGTGCACTTGGGTACAAGATATATATAATAAGAGAAGATTTGCGTATTTCCATGGATCCGGCAGAATTGGTTTATAGCTGTGGAATTGGAGATCTGCCCGAAGATTTGTCGGCAGATATGTTTGTAAATCTTCCTGAGCCTGACGGGCTAAAGGATTATGTTATTAATACGATTATAGCAGATGGGGAAGGTACAAAAGAAGTAACTCTTCATGCAATAACCGGCTTTTCCTGGATTGAAAATGCAGCAGAGCCTACCATAACTGTTGATCCTGAAATACTTATCGTAGGAAGGGAAACCGAATTGCTTGTCACCGCAAAAGAAGGCGGAAAACCGGTGCATTTCATTGCTGATCCGGAAGAAGGGCCTTCTTTCCGCATCAATGGAACTATTGATATCGGAGACTTGGCTAAAGATCAGAGATTAGACGATAACGGACAGGTAAGGGTTGTTGTAAAGCCTGAAAAGGTTGGACCTATTGAAATAAAATCCTATCTCCTGGGCCGGTTTATTACCAGCAAAACAATTAATGCGGTTCTGCCGGAAAAACCGAAACAACCCCAGGGGCTTAATGCTTCAAAGGGTGATAGAAAGGCTATATTGACCTGGTTCCCCAATAGTGAACCGGAAGTGAAGGGGTATTATATATACCAGATAACAGATAACATATGGTCAAAAATACACCCGGGAATATATGAATGTGATAGCAGTGAGGGTCTTGTCAGCTATGAAGTTACCGGATTAAATGACAATACAACCTACACCTTCCAGGTATCTGCAGTGGATACTTTTAACAGAGAATCTATTCCCTCAAAACCTGCACAGGTAACATTAACTATACCTGAAGATACAATAGCACCATGGATTGTTGGCAGTAATCCTGTAAGCCGGCAGAAGGATGTGCCTGTTGACACAAAAATACAGATCTTTTTCAGCGAGAATATTGCATTATGGAGAACTTATGAGGATATCAAGGTTAAAGTAGGGAACGTTCCTGTAGAATTCACAGCCGAAGCCGAGGTGGGAACAAATGTCCTTACTATTACATTAAATGAAGAACTGCCATTAAAAACACATTGTGAAGTTCTTATTCCTGAAGGTGCAGTAAGAGATAAATCCCTAAATGAGCTTAAGAGTAAGAACGAAGGTGACTATGCCTATAAACTGGAATTTTTCACTGAGACTGAGAATGATACAATTTCTCCCATGTTGATTGCTGTAAGTCCTAAGGAAAATGCCCGTTCAGTAACTGTGCATTCAACTATTTTCCTATATTTCAGCGAGGAAATTGATAAAGGACCGGCTTATGATAATATCCGGATAACTGCAAACGGCATAGCTGTTCCACATTCAAAAGAAATTAACGGAGCCAAGATAATTATTAAACCGTTAAGTGAGCCGCCGCATACAGGTGTGCTGCCATACGACAGCAAAATTGAAATCTTTGTACCGGGGGGAGCAGTTGTTGATGGTGCAGGCAATGGGTTAGAGATTCAACATAGTTTGAAGTTTTATACTGATACCGTGCCGGATCTGACAGCCCCTAAGATCATAAGAATGAAGCCCTCGGCCAATAGCATGGATATTCCTTTGAATACCGAGCTTAATATATATTTCAGTGAGAGAATTAAAGAAGGAGAAGCATTTGATGATATTTCTTTATATATTGATGATCAGATTCTGCCGGTGGTTATTACTATAGACGAAAATAAATTAATAATAAAGCCGAAGCCGTCAGAAAATCTGCCGCCTAACAAGCTATATCGGTTGCATATACCTGCAAATGCAATTGAGGATTTGTTGGGGAATTCATTACAGGAAGAATTTGAAGCTTTGGTAATAACAGAAAGGGGGTTGTTCTTATGAAAAAAAGCATATTGCATAAAGGCAGATTTCAAATATATACAGGACAAAAAAACACGAGGCGAAGTGCGGTGTTCAAGTTTAGCATTCAAATCTATTTAGCAGTGGCTTTAATTATAGTTATGATGTCCACTTATATTCCGATTAGCTTTAGAAGTGTACTGGCCGCTGATGAAAACGATGTATTAGCTGCAGGTGATTCAAACTTTGAAATAGCATGGTCATCAACCTTCGGTGGTACAGGATATGATGAGGCATATTCGGTAATATCAGTAGATAAGGCTAATGAAGAAGATGAGGTAGAGGAAGGTTATGTTTTTACAGGTACTACCAGTGATGATGTCGGATTGGAATATACAGCCCTGGTAAAAACAGATAAGGAAGGTAATTTAACCTGGGAGAAAAAATTTGGAGGAGCCTTCCACAGTGTCGGACGCTCAGTGGCTCAAACAAGGGATGGCGGCTATATCATTGCCGGAATCAATAAAACCACTATGCAAAGCAATGATAAGGTATATGTTATAAAAACAGATGCCAATGGAAACCTGGAGTGGGAGAAGAAGCTGGATCTTGCAGAACAGGGGTATTCAAATACCAGACGGCGGGGATATTCCATAAAAGAAGCTGATGAAGGCTATATTATAGCAGGCTCTATTATTTACGGTGAAGTAAGTGACGCACTAATCATAAAAATAAATTCAATGGGGTTTGTAACCTGGGCGCAAACATTTGGAGGAAAGGAATGGGATTGCTTTTATGATATTGAGCCCGTACCAGATGGGTATATTGCGGCAGGATATACAGAAGAACCTAATAAACTGGAATACATTGTTAAAATAGGAAACCATGGAGAATTCATTTGGGATTATAGGGGGATAGAGCCGGAATCTCAAGTTAAAGACTTGATCATTACGGAAGGTGAAAACATTGTGGCTGTAGGTTACAGGAATTCATCCATCTCACTTTTGAAGCTAGGTATTGGTGGTGTTTCTTATTGGGAAAATGTTTACGGACAGGGAATAGGCTATGGCGTTATACAGCTTGCAAGTGGTGATTATGTTATAGCCGGTGATAGTAGAGTTGTGGGCGTAAAACCCAATGGGAACAAATCCTGGGAAAAGGATCTGAAATCCGATAATTGCTATGTGAAAAGCGTTGCAAGCAGTAAATCTGGAGGCAATTCCGGCTCGATGGTTTTTGCCGGATACAAAAATGAAAACAACAGCGATGCAGTACTTTTCGAACTGGCATCAAACAAGGCTTTCCTTGGTGTTTCATCAACGAATGTTTTAAAAGGCGGCACAGTTTATCTATATAGCCCTTTATTTTTGAAGAACGGAGAACTTGATAAGACAGGTAAAGGCGATGTAAGGGTAAAGATCACAAACGATGCCGCTGACGGAGCGGAAACATGGGTAACACTGGCAGATGCAGACCCCACATCTATTGATGATTTTGAAATTCTGGATGGTATCTATTGTGGAAGCTATAATGTAAAGGGGTCTGATTCTCCCGGAATTAATCCTTTGCTTATAGAAGTTGAGCTTTATGTAGATGGAATAAAAGAGGATTCAAAAACCGTTAAAGTAATAAGCGACCCTGATTTAGTAGTTCTAACCGATTATAAACAGTTATATAAAGAGTTTTTAGACACAGGTATGGCTATAGGAGAGGATGAAAACACTAACAGGGTGCCTGATTTTTACGACTTAATGGAGAGAATCAAAAAATATGCAGAGGATCATAAAGGTATAGTGTTTGATGTAAGAAAAGAGATATCAACTGAAAAAGGGTATACAGACAACTATTCAGATTTTTCGTATGATAATAGAAATGCAATCGGTATGGATGTGGCAATTGATGAATTTTTAAATAATATTTCACAAGTTGCGAAATTCAAATATGTAGCAATTATTGGTAATGATGAGGTTATTCCTTTCTATAGAAGAGTAGATCCGACTCGTGGACCAAATCCTCTAAACCCTGCTAGCACAATAACGTATGAAGAATTATATATACCAATGGATATGAAAGGAAAAAGTTGGGGAAATCCAACATTACTTGATGGCTGGGGTGGAAATATAATGACAGACATTCCCTATGCAAGCTATGATAACGATGATCCCCGGAATGTGTTTTTCCCTATTCTTGATGCAGGAGTGGGCAGGATTTTTGCTGATAATGCTTCTACATTGATAGAGATGATTAATGGATTTGAAACTCCAATAAATGTGATACCTGAAATGAGTAAAGTTGTAATATTTGGATTAGATAATGATCTTCGGGATAATCCGGTTGGAGTAAACTTTCCGAAATGTATAAGGATGGCAGTAATTCCCGGCATTAAAACAGAATATAAGAGAAAGACCGGGCTAAGGGTAGGTCCTCCTTTCCAGAATGGTTATTATTACTGGTATGACGGAACTTTGCAGGAGTGGGGAGGAGAGCATGTTATCGAAGCTGTTAATGATGCAAACATTATAATGATATGGAGCCATGCAAATCACTTGCTGGAGAACACCCAGGGGCATGAGGACTTAACTTATTTAGATTTTCAAAATATGGAACCTTCTCCAGGCCATATTATAATTAATGCCGGTTGTCATTCAGGTTATTCTGTTTCTCATAACAATACTTCCAGACCATTTGAATCCTATAAACCATACGATGAGGCAATGGTTAATAAAATAATCAGCAAACAGGTTGGATATTTGGCTCCAAGCGTATATGGATTAGGTTCAAATAGAGCTTTGATTGCACATGATTTCCTGGAAAGTGAGTTTATTAAGGCCTTGGTGAATTATGGCAGCGGCACGGTAGGAGATAAACTAAAAGCTGCATATTGGAATTATAGGAGCGGTTATAGCTATACTCATGATGATAACAGTGTATATGCAGCATATGGGACAATATACTACGGATTACCAACTCAGAAAATAGTATCAACAGTTGAGGAACTTACTGCATTGCAGAAAGCTGCTCAAGTGCAGGAATTGCAAGCAAATCAAGTTGATGATGATTTTAAATTGGCAAAGATAAATAAAAAAACAAGCTTAAACATAAATACAGGAAGTACAAGTAATAGTATGGGAATCTCCGTTGATATTCCGGAATTCAAAAGGATTACAGGCGAATCCGGTAAAGTATTGTTTGAAATACCAAATAGCAGTAATTATTCAAAGACAGCTTTTGCACCTGCACTTCCAATAATTACCAAAACCTATATACTGCCTAAGAATTCTACTGTAAGTAATGTCTCTTTAGAAAATCAAGTTTATACTCTTTTGACAGAACAGGTAGAATTAGAGACGCTTTTGCCAACAACTAAAACTCATGGTGCAATTGATGGAGAACTTCTTAACCTTACTAACCCTTATCCCCGGGAAATATATACATGGAGTCTGGAGGAGCGACAAGATGGTGTCTATCTGAATATAAATATTACTCCCATACAATATAATCCTTTGACAAATCAAGTTACGCTCTATAATAAAATTGATTTAAATATAGACTACAGCGTTCCTATAAGTACAGCCGACATAGCAGAAGTTACAATCAATAATAATTCAAATGTAAAAAGAGGAATGTCTGATGTACCGATGAATATTAAAGTAAATTCCGATTCTGCATATAACACTAAAATAGAATGGATAATAAGGGATTCATCCGGTGAGCTAATTGAAACAGGAAGAAAAATTGTGAGTCTTAAAGCAGGAGAAAATCAACTATCTTTCAGTTTTGATACAGAGGGATGGACTTCAGGAATGAAAGATATTACTGTTTTACTAAAGAATGCTCCATCAGAAAATGAACAGCTAAAAGAAGATTTTCCCATAGCATCATATTTTTCAGTTATACCTGTTACCGGCTTAAATCTAAGCATTGATATGAATGAAAGAGTTATTGAGCCTTCGGAAAATAAGGCTGTATTCAATGCTGAAGCTAGGGACGAAAATGGTATTGGAGTCACTGGACTTACAGTTGATGAGTTTATTGTAAAAGTTGATGAGAAAACACTTTCAAATGTTGTAGTGTCAGAAATAGGAGAAGGATCTTACAATTTTGATTTTGCCGTTTCCGGCATAACAGAGGGTATACATCGTTTAAGTCTTAACTGTAAAGATAGTAACGGAAGAATGGCTTATGCAGAAGAGGGTTTTGCTATCAGGACTGATATAAAACCACCTGAGATAACTTCAACATGGCCTTCTATGTACCGTAGCGGTATTGGTATAAATGAAAAGATTACCATTCAATTTGACGAGAAGATTTTGCCTGGTACCGAATATGACAGTATTCAGTTAAAAAAGAGTACACCGGATTCAGAGACTGAAGTTGATGTTGAAATAACGAAGTCTATAGAACTTGGAAAGCTTACTATTACACCGGTTAGCTCGCTAGACCTAAACACTATTTATAAAGTTGTGCTGCCTGCTGAAGCTGTAAAGGATGAGAAATCCAATGAGTTTAAATATCCTTATTCATTTAGCTTCATAACTTATGCAGAACCTGATGAAATATCACCTTACCTGGTTTCCACCCGGCCATCAGAATCAGGGGGGACGGTTCCGGGAGAATTAACG
>CAZEYH010000022.1:13771-15261 GCA_964515895.1 uncultured Clostridiaceae bacterium
AAAAGCAAATCCCGGGAAACAGATGAACAGCTTGAACACAATTCTTCAGGTGATGGACTAAACCGGTCAATAAACCAATCAACAGGAATAACAACAGGTTTTCCTGCCGGCTCATCAATAATATTCAACTTCAGCGAAAGCATTGCTGCCGGAGATAATGTTAAGGATATAAGCTGGACAGCAGATGATAAGCCAATAGCCTTTGATGCCCAATACTATGCTTCACAATTAATTTTGTCACCTAAAAAAGCGCTGCCTTTTGGGTCGAACTGCAAAGTAATCCTGCCCCCGGGATCTATAAATGATTTATGGGGAAATCCTACAGAAACAGAATATTCGCTTGAGTTTTCCGTTGAAATTGCTCCAGATACTGAAGGCCCGATTATTCTAAATATTATTCCCGGAACAGCCGGAACAGATGAAATAGATGGATCAGATGAAGAAGTTCAAACACTTCCAGCACTTCAAACGGACCAAACAGCTCAAACAGCTCAAACAGGTGGTCAGGGAACTCTGGTTGATGCTTGTATAACTATTAAGTTTAATGAAATTATTCTGGCAGGGGAAAAATTAAGCGAATTATTGTTAACTGATTCAGAGGGAACTTCAATTCCATATACAACTGAAGTTCAGAGGGATGTATTAGTTTTAAAACCTCAACAGAATTTCGAACTTAATAAGGAATACAAAGTTGCAATTCCTTCGGAGGCAGTGAAAGATCTATCAGGAAATGTGATGAATGAAAGCCGGGAGTATAGTTTTAATACCGGAGATTTAGTAGACATCAATAGTCCTGAGGTAGCGGAGACAGTACCATCGGATAAATCGGAGGGAGTGCTCACTAGAGCTGAAATACTGGTGTACTTTGATGAAGCAATTCTACCGGGAGATAAATTTGAAAAAATAAGCATTATTGATATTTCAGGTATGCCAAATAATGGAGGCTATGGGGGAGAAGCGGGAGACAATAGCGGCGATAATAGCGAGAGTATCGGATTTAATTCTCATATTCAGGGAAATATACTTATATTAACTCCTATATCAAACTTTAATTATAATTCAAATTATCAGGTTAAAGTACCTGCAGGATCATTGAAAGATCTGACAGGGAATTCAACAGCATTTGATTTGGTATTTGAATTCCGTACGGAAAAGGCTCCTGATACTGTTCCGCCTCAACTGTTAAATACTACACCGGTAAATGGTGCAACTAATGTAGCTATGGATACACAAATAGTGTTTACTTTCAATGAGCTATTGAAGGCAGGAAGCAGTTTTGATAGTATCCTGCTCAAAAGAGGAGATAATCCGGTCGCTTTTTCAAAAACAATAAATGCAAAGAAATTAATTTTATCTGTCACAGACCTGCCACCATCAACAGTTATAACAGTCACAATTCCGGCAGGTGCAGTTTCTGACCTGACAGGGAATGAGCTTATTGAAGAATGTACCTTGAAATTTACAACTATATCATCTGCCGGAGGAGACCC
>CAZEYH010000023.1:0-15247 GCA_964515895.1 uncultured Clostridiaceae bacterium
ACCTTCCTGCATTACATATATCTCTGAATTTTCTTTTATTTCTTGACCCATAAGGAGTCTGGTTTTTCCTTCAGGGGTCTCAAACTCCAAAACATATGAGGGTTTAGAAAGTCCATATTTATCCAAATCTTGGGGGTTCTCCTCAACGTATTCGCTAACAGTTGAATTGGTTATCGCCTCAAGCATTGGAGCTAATGCTGTAATGTTTGCATTTCCCTCTATAGGCGATGTTAATGTCCAGTCAGATTCCTCATCCGGCCTTTCGGCACGAAATACCAATGAGCCTCCCCTTTCCATGGATATTTTGGTTATATCATCTGATTCTACAGTAAACAGCGTCCTATCCCTTATATCATTTCTTTTAACAATAACCTTATTAATTGTATAAATGTCTGTTGTATATACCTTATTACTATCCTTCTTTTTTACATAATACGCTCCACCTGTAGGAGTAAGGTTTCCGATTTCTAGTGTTTCAACTGTTCCATCCTTCATCTTTGAAGATACGAGAATAGGTTTATCAAGACCATACTGTGCAAGGTCAGAAGCATCTTCTTCAATCACCTTTTCAACAAACACCGATGAAAAATTAATTGCTACACTATTTAGTTTGCTTGAATCATACCTTATACCTTCGGGGTATTTCAATTCCCATTCCTTATCTTTCTTAATGAAAATTAGTTTTTCGCCTTTGTTCTCTATTGTTAACTCTTCCATTTCCAAAGTATCCAGGTCAATTATTTTTTCAAAATTTCTAGTATCTTGTGTAGAGTCTTTGCTTTTTTTATTTGTAACAAAGAGGTAAACCCCGAACAGTAATGCAAGTATAATTATGAGAATTATAGCATTCCTGTACAGTTTCATAGATGACGCCTCCTTAAATACACAAAAGTACCAAATCCAAGAATTATAATGGGAAGTATTATAGCTACGATGACCCCCATATAGTTAGCCTGTTCGGCAGTAATATCAATCCATTGTTGGTTGTATTGTTTAGGTGAAATTATTACATCGTCTTTCTTGTCCCTCATCCACATAACCGATTCAAGGAAGAATATTAGGTTATTACTGAAATAAGGACCAAAGGCATCAGCAGCACTATCTTCAAGGAAAGAGCTGTTTCCAACCACAACCACCTTTGATATTTTTTCCCAGCCTTTGTGTTCAACTGCAACTGCAACATCCAAAGGACCCGGAATTTCATCTCCTCTTGACTTGTCAACCTGCTCACCTACCGCCTTACTGCTGGTGTTTGCAAGAGGAATAACTTCAATATACTCTTTTACATTTTTCAATGTGCTAATACTTCTGGAGTTTGCCATTAATACATTAAAATTTTCAGACATTACTTTACTGCTTTTAACATCAAGTAAAACTACATGCGGATTTTGAGGCCAGTGCCTATTTTCATCGTTTTCCTTAACTTTATCGTAATTTAACCCCAGATTATATTCCATTAGTATGTTTTCAAATTGTGGAAATTGAGGGTCTAATTCAAGAAAGTCAAACATAAATATTGCTTTACCACCATTTTTAAGATATTCCTTTATCTTATCCTTTTCACTTATAGTAAGATCCTTCTTTGGAGATGCTATTACTAATATTTCAGTATCTTCAGGCACTTTTTCTTCCACAACAAGATTTACAGGTTTCACATCATAGTTATTATTTACCAGTTGATCTTTTAGTGATGTGAAGTTTTTATCTATATCTTTTTCATCATGTCCCGTTGTAAAATATATTGTCGGTGTAATTTCCGAAGTAACATATTTGATTGCACCTGTAAACCCCTGTTCAGCTAAAGAGCCGGTTACATGAGTCTGAAAGGTTTGTTGATCAAAGTATGTGCTAAAGAGATCATAATAAGAAAGACTCTTTACCTTATTCCCGGATTTGACAACAAAAGCACTTTTACTTACATCCTTTAATACGTTTTCAGGATCAATCTGCTTTAATATCCCGGGATTCTTATCAGGATCCACGTATTCTACAGTAACATGCGAATATTTAGCATACTGGTCAAGAAGCTCAACAAATTCCTTATCTGATGAAGAACTTATCATACTTTCATCAAATAAGCCATATATTGTGACATCTTTATCAAGTTCCTTTAAAATCTTTTTGGTAGTGTCCCCGATAGAATAGAGTTTATTTGGTGTTAAATCCCATTTTACCTGGGCCATATCCACTAAAATATTGAATACTACTGCTATTGCTACTACTGCAGCAATTAATATAATAGAATTTGCACCATATTTTAAAGTCCTACTTTTTAATACTTTATTAAAAGCTTTCTTAATATTGTTTGTCAATTCAATTTTACTCATCTATATCACCCCCGACTCCAGCGTCTTCTTTCAATTATCATTATTGTTAAAAATATAAATATACCTATAAAACTTAGGTAGTAAACAATTGCACTTAAATTTAGAACTCCCCTGTTAAAATCATCATACCTGGAAAGCAGTGAAAACCAATATAGGATTTTTGCCATGAAGCCTCCTACCATTCCCCCAATACCATCTGCTATCCACATTATAAGAAGACCAACGAAACTAACAATAGCCGCAATAACCTGATTCTCGGTTAAAGCCGATGCAAATACTCCTACTGAAATAAAGGATGCTCCTAACAATATAAATCCTACATATCCTCCTACTAGTTGAGGTGTAATAGATGCTCCAAAAGCACACAATATTATAGGATATATAAATGATACAAGCACCATTACAAGAAATACAAATACTGCTGCAAAGTACTTACCTATAACTATTCCCGCCAAATTTACCGGGGATGTAAGCAAAAGAACTTCTGTACCATTCTTTCTGTCTTCTGCCAATATCCTCATGGTTAGTATTGGTACTAAAAAAATTAATATATAACCCATAGTTGCAAGGTTGTTATTAAATTCCCCACTCATAGAAAGCAAATTAGGCCAGAAAAATATTGAAGATATCAATGTAAACATACCTATCAATACATAAGCCACAGGTGAATAAAAATAGGATTTTACTTCCTTCCAGAATATAGCTCGCATATCATCCTACCTCCTTTTCGTCTTCTGTTACAACTTGCAGGAATATTTCTTCCAGTGTCATGCCCATAGACTTCAATTCTATTATTGGGTAACCGGCTTTTGCCATAGCAAAGAAAAGAGGTCGTCTTACATCTACATCTTTATCAGACTCTACAATATATGTCACAACATCTTTTTCTTTTTCAATACTTGGTTCAACATACTTAACTCCATATATATCTTTAATATATCCCGTTACAGAGCTCTTTGGACCTGAAATTGTAACAGACATTTTTGAAACGTTTCCTAGATTTTTTGAAAGATTTTCCGGAGTATCTATAGCCGCAATTTCTCCTTTATGAATTATAACAACTCTCTCACATACAGCACTTACTTCCGTTAGTATATGGGAGCTTAAAATTATTGTATGTTCTTTCCCCAATGCTCTTATAAGTTTTCTAATTTCTATAATCTGTTTCGGATCAAGACCTACGGTTGGCTCGTCCAATATGAGGACTTCAGGTTTCCCTATTAAAGCTTGGGCAAGACCTACTCTCTGCTTATATCCCTTTGAGAGGTTTTTTATAAGTCGATTCCTTACCTCTGTTATTCCGACTAGCTCCATTATATCATTTAGCTCGCCTTTTCTGGATTTTTTGTTAACTTTCTTTAATTCACTTACAAAATTGAGATAGTCGATAACTGTCATATCGAAATATAAAGGAGGATGTTCAGGCAAATAGCCTATCCTTTTCTTTACTTCTGCGGGTTCCTCTAAAATATCGTAACCACAAACCTTGACTGTCCCTTCTGTCGATGGTAAATAACCTGTAATGATATTCATGGTTGTAGTTTTACCGGCACCATTTGGTCCAAGGAATCCCAGTATTTCACCTTTTTCCACAGTAAAATCTAAGTTCTTTACTCCTACTATGTTCCCATAGTATTTCGTAAGATTTTGAATCTCTATCATTCTTTTCCCCCCTACTTAAATCTAATAACTATACCTTGATTGCTTTCCAGAAAGTCTTTTATAACTTTCCAAGTAATAACTATATTTAAGAAAAGTTACTATACCCTTTATAGTTATAATATCTATATTATTAAGGATACATTTTAATAAATTATGAACAATTTGTAACAAAATTTTAATATCATTTCACATTGTATAGTTTTTGGGGAAATAATGCAAGAGTAATTTTACTAGATACGTGCGCATTTTCTGTATATGACCCATATGACGACAGAAACATTAAAGTGAATTTACAAGTTCTAAAGGCCTGGAGCATCGTCTATAGAATAAATGGTTCATAAGAAAGAAAATGCGCACGCCTGATGCCTTATCTATTCTTGCTTGTGAAAAAGCTGGAACCTACAGGACCAATAAGACTGAACCCGATAATGAGTAACCAGTCATTTAAAGCAAGAGGAACTGTTCTAAAAATAACTTGAAGTAAAGGTATGTATACTACTGATAGTATCATAATAAAGGAACAGAGCACAGCAAGTACAAGGTATATATTATTTAAAAAGGAAATTTCAAAGATGTTTTTTCTTTCAGACTTACACTCAAATACATGTATCAATTGAGTAATTACAAGTGTAACAAACGCTCCAGTTCTGGATAGATCTACATTATGTGTATAATATAACATGCTTGCGAAAACTGCTAATGTACTTATACCTAACAACATGCCCCTTATAATAATAAGGCCGGTAAGACCCCCAGAGAATATGTTATCTTTGGAACCTCTCGGTTGTCTCATCATAATATCTTCTTCAGGAGGCTCAAGTCCCAAAGCAATTGCAGGAAGCCCATCAGTAACAAGGTTAACCCATAGTATTTGAATTGGCAAAAGTGGTATAGGCAACCCAAGGAGCATACCTAGAAACATGGTAAGGACTTCACCTATGTTACAAGAGAGTAGATATCGGATAAACTTTCTTATATTACTATAGATAACTCTTCCTTCTTCTACAGCAGCTACAATTGTAGCAAAATTATCGTCCATTAGTATCATTGATGATACTTCTTTTGTAACATCAGTACCCATGATGCCCATTGAAACACCAATATCTGCTTCTTTAACTGCCGGGGCATCGTTTACACCATCTCCCGTCATTGCAACTATATGTCCAAGTTTTTTAAAGGCCTTCACAATACTAAGTTTGTGTTTTGGTGATACTCTTGCGAATACGGAAACCCTGTCTACTATTTTTACAAGTTCATCTTCATTCATATCATCAAGATCAGCACCTGTTAATATTAAATCGCCTTCTTTATATATATCCAGTTCATCAGCGATTGCACAAGCTGTAAGTTTGTAATCACCTGTTATCATAACCGGTTTTATTCCTGCAAGTTTACACTTCAAAACAGCTTTTAATGCCTCTTCCCTTGGTGGATCAATCATGCCCATTAATCCCACAAATACCAGTTCTGTTTCCAATAGCTCTTTTGTGGCATTTATGTCATCTAATTGTTTGAAGGCTACACCCAAGACTCTCAGTGCTTCTCCCGCCATACTATCATTAATTTTCATTATGCCTGCTCTAACAGCCGGGGTTAGACTTACAATTCCCTTTGCTGTAAATATTTTACTGCACTTTTTAATGATTATATCCGGTGCGCCTTTCGTAAAAATATAATTTCCTTTCTTAACATTTCGGCAAATGACACTCATGCATTTCCTTTCAGAATCAAAAGGAATTTCATTCTGTCTTATATAGTCTTCTCCCAGTATTTCCTGAGTTAATCCTGCTTTTGCTGCTACAACTAAAAGAGCTCCTTCAGTAGGATCGCCTACAACATCCCAAGTTTCCATTTTAGTAAAAATGGATCTTACTTTTCTTGAAAGTTTGCCTCTATCCTCGACTTTTTTTATGAGTTGAGCATTATTACACAATGCACTTATTTCAAGAGCAATTTTAAGAGCTTTGTATTTCAAAGGATTTATTTCTTTCCCTTTTGTAGTGAAGCTGCCCTTAATGTCGTAACCACTTCCTATAACTTCATATAAGTTTTCAGCTGTATAAATTTTTCTTACTGTCATTTTATTCTCTGTTAGAGTACCTGTTTTATCTGAACATATTACATCGGCACATCCTAGTGTCTCTACAGCAGGTAATTTTCTAATTAGGGCATTCCTTTTTAACATTCTTTGAACTCCTAAAGCAAGAGATACAGTAACAATAGCAGGAAGACCTTCAGGTACTGCTGCAACTGCCAGACTTATTCCTGCAAGGAGCATAGTAAACAGTTCTTCTCCCCTTAATATACCGGTTATAGATACAATAGCACATATAAATATACATGCATAAACAATAAATTTCCCCAGATGTTCCAATTTTCTTTGAAGAGGTGTTTGTTCATTTTCAACATTTTGAATCATATCAGCAATTTTACCCATTTCTGTTTTCATACTAGTAGCATATACAATTGCTTTTCCCCTTCCATATGTTGCTATCGTACCCATGTAAATTAAATTTTCTCTATTTTTTAAATTTAGATTATAGTTATTATAGCCATAATTATAGGCAAGGTTTTTATTTGCGTACTTTTCAACAGGAATTGATTCACCTGTAAGTAAAGATTCATCTACAGCCAGATTTGACGATTCTATTAGGATCGCATCAGCAGGAACTCTATCTCCTGCTTCCACAACAACTATATCAGAAGGAACAATATGAGATGCAGGTATGATAGAAATTCCCCCATCTCTTATAACCCTAGCGGAAGGCGCTGCAAGAGTTTTCAGTGCTTCCATAGTTCTTTCGGTTCTGTATTCTTGTATAAATCCCAATACTGCATTTACTATTACAATAGCCACAATAGTTATGGCTTCCATCATTTCCCCCATAAATGCAGAGATTGCCGTAGCAGCAAGGAGAATCAAAACCATGAAATCACTAAATTGCTCAATTATAATTTTGAATATGGAAATACTTTTTTTCTCAATTAGAGTGTTAGGACCATATTGATTTAATCTATCCTGTGCTTCTTTTTTACTTAAGCCTCGATTATGACTTACATTATTAATAACATCCTCTAATAATAACTTATCTTGTTTTAAAACCGACCTCAATGTAAACTGACCTCCTTTAACCTTTTCTACCACATATTATGATTGCTCCCCGGAAAGTCGTTTCATAACTTTCTGGTTTATAACCATATTATTATTCAGGTGAGGCCAGTTTTAGTACAAGTTTGACTAATCGTGTTATTCTTCATATACCTTTCGTACACCTTCGACTTTACAAAGATCAAGTACTATATCCTCAAGTTTAAAAGTATGAGGAGGTTTAATAAAAAACTTTATAAGCATTTTATCTTCATTTTCCCCATTAAAGTATTCTATGTTTTTTATAAGGACATCATATCCTGAAAATATATCAGTTAATTTATAAATCATTTTAGGCATATTATCTATTTCTATAATGATATTTCTATATTGCTTTTTTACTGCAATTTGATTTTCCATTTTTTTTAGTACAATTAAAGTAATATATATTAGAATTGTAGCAATTACTGCTCCCTCATAAAATCCTATCCCCGCTGCTAACCCGACACAAGAAACAGCCCATAGGCTTGCAGCAGTAGTTAATCCCTTCACATTAAACCCTTGACGAACAATTGTCCCTGCGCCAAGGAAACCTATACCACTGATAACCTGTGCTCCAAGTCTTGCAGGATCCATATTGGTAAATTCAGAAAATTTATTAAAAATAAATTCAGAGGTCACCATTACAAGAGAAGCACCAACGCAAACAAGAATATGCGTTCTAAAACCTGCAGGTCTATTTCCATGCTCTCTTTCATAGCCAATCATACCCCCAAGTACACAAGCTAGCATAAGTCTTGCAGTAATCTCAATATAATAATTCATTTATAAAACCTCACACCCCTTTTATGTTAATTAATTACACCTATACTATACCTTACAGGTGTAATTAATATTTCCAATACATAGTGTGACAATAGAGTCAATTATTTGTATACATAGATCGCTTCAGCATTCTTTTCTTTCCATTCAGAATAATTTCTTACTGTTTTTAGGTTTAAATTTAAAACTTCCCATACCTCCGGGCTTTCATCACTTCTTCTCCATGCAGCAGTCCCCGCCAACTTATACTTATGAACTAATGAAGACTTAAGATTTATAGAATTTTCATCTTCTATCCATATTTTATAGTTCTTATTGTCTTTCTTAAATTCAGTATAAAATTGACCACTCTCCTCATCCCATTTTACCTCAGCATTGTTTTCGTCTGCCATTTTTCTTGCACTTTCCATAGATAATACTTTAGGATTTGTTACTCTTATTTTTCCATTATCAGTCTTTTCTTCTTCCCATAATCTGGTGTAGAATGGAAGGCCAAGTAATAGTTTTTCTTTGGGCACCATGTTTAAAACTTTAACAAGGTTTTTTTCGACCCAGGTAATTTGGGCAACAGATCCTGCCACCGGGCTGGTAGCCCAATGCTGATCATATGTCATCAACATTACATAATCAACAACTTCTCCCAATGCTTTTCTATCAAAGCATTTTGACCAGGTATCACTCCCATCGGGTATGGTAACATCTATTGATACTACTAATCCCTGCTCTCTTAGCAGTGGGGTCAATTCCCTCACAAATTGTGTTAAAGCATCTTTATCTTCTTTATAAACATTCTCAAAATCTATATTAATTCCATCCAGCTTGTATAATGATGAATATATAAGTAGTTGGTGTATTGCATTATCTCGGGCATCTGTATTATTTAGAAATCTGCTTGTAGCTTTGATATCCTGAAAATCATTGCTAAAAAGAGCCCACACTTTATAACCAGTTTTATGAGCCCATTCTACATATGTTGCATCAGCCCTATTAATAAGATCTCCGGTATCATCCTTTAGCTGAAACCATGTAGGAGATATCACATCAAGACCTTCTATTTTACCTATCTTGTTAAGATCTGGTCTTCTGCTATACATCATCTCCCACACAAGATTTATTTTTCCGTTTTCCGGTTTCCAGGGTTCTTCCCTTCTTTGTTCTTCCGGTGGAATTGAAATTACAGTAAGCCATTTTACCTTAACATGCTTTTTTTCTATATATCCTATTGCTCCGTTATTTGCTCTTACTTTATACCATTTATCATATTCTTCGAATATTCTTAAAATATTTTCTTCGTCTTCACTGTTTTCAAAGTCAAATTTCTCTATAATTGGATATTTGATAGAACGTCCTTTTCTTATAACGGCCTCTTTATCTATAGGTTCTGCAACTTGTATCATTCTATTTCTATAATCTATAATAATTACATTTTGCTCGTTTAGATAATTTATATCAATATTATAAAGATCGCTTAAAAACTCAATTGGAATAAATACTTCCCCATTTTCTTCAACAGCCGGTATATTCAAATTAACAGGTTTATTGTTAACCATAGCTTCCAATTCATTGGTTTTCATTCTTATTAGTTTGTCTTTAGTAGTTATTGTTACTTTTTTTAAGTTATCATCCCAATATATATTCTCATCAAAATACTTCTTTACAACTTTAATAGGTAAAAGTATTTCTTGGTCAATAACTTTGGGAGGGTTTTTTGAATACACAATTTCTCCTTCTACTACAAGATTCAGTCCATCAGTTTCAAAAGCAGCAACTATACTATCATTAGGCATATAGTAAAAATAATATATAGCATAAACAGCTCCTGACACAATACCTATTAAAAATACAATAAGCAGTGTAGTTAAAATAGCTTTTCTCATTTATTGACCCCCACAATAAACTTAGTTTTAACCTTAAGCTTCAACTTTTCTTGGTATAAAAGTCTTAAATGATCTCAACATTCTATCATCAGGTTCAAATAAAACCGCAGTTCTCTCTCCCTTATACATAAGAGTTGCAAAATATATATCGTCTGAATCCATAGAACTTACTGCTTCAATCTTTTTACTTACATCGCTTACACGCCTATCATTATATCCACCCTTTAATTTTGCTACAATATCAAAATCCTTACAGTTTGCACTAAAAATTCTTTTTCTTCTTCTTTGTGCTATTATCATGTCAATATCCAAATCTCCATTTGTAACAATATATTCATATTCAATATTTCTTCCAATTACAATTTGATATATAATGTACACAATTGCAGCAGTTATTATAATAAAAAAGGGTCTTAAAAAAGTCACCAGCTGTAAAGCAAAGAATAAAACCAAACCACCTAACAGAACCCCTGCTATTATTAAATAATCCTTAGTAGTTTTTTTTCTAACTATAATTTTTTCTATAAAAGTATCCATAATATCCTCCTGTAACTTAACTTATTTAAATAGATCTGCTATTTTGTTTTATGTGCCAGGTCTGAAAAGGCACTATCCATTTCCTATCCTTGGGATTTATTTTATCATATACTCACAGGATTAACAACATGCATATTTAACGAGGGTACATATTTAAAATTTGAAAAAATATTTACCAGTGGCTGTCGTTACGGCGCCTAGAGCTTTTAAAAGAAGCCAGAAGATATATGAAATCTTCTGGCTTCTTCTATAAGTATATTATTCTTTTTCGGTTTTAACTTTTCTACTCAAACCTCTTACCTCTCACTTCTCACCTCTTGCCTTTCATTTCCTACCTCTAATTTCTAACTTCTAACTTCTCACTTCTAATTTAGTACATTCCTCCCGGAGGCATACCTGCTCCTGCCGGCATTGCAGGTTCAGGTTCAGGTATTTCAGCAACTAAACTTTCAGTTGTAAGAACCATAGCTGCTACTGAAGCAGCATTTTGTAATGCAGTTCTTGTAACCTTAGCCGGATCTACAATTCCAGCTTCTATCATGTTAACATATTTCTCGCTTAACACATCATATCCTATGCCTTTTTCGCTATTCTTAACCTTTTCAACTACAATGGAACCCTCTATTCCTGCATTGGTTGCTATCTGTCTTATGGGTTCTTCAAGTGCTCTAATTATAATCTGAACTCCTGTTCTTTCGTCTCCTTCTACTGAATCTAGAAGCTTCTGAATTTTTGGTATAATATTGATATATGAAACTCCGCCACCTGAAACTATACCCTCTTCTACAGCAGCTTTTGTAGCAGCTAAAGCATCTTCAATTCTTAATTTCTTTTCTTTCATTTCAGTTTCAGTTGCTGCACCAACTTGTATAACTGCAACTCCTCCGGATAGTTTTGCAAGCCTTTCCTGTAATTTTTCTCTATCAAAATCGGAAGTAGTTTCTTCAATTTGTGCTTTAATTGAAGCTATCCTTTTCTTAATCTCATCAGGTTCACCAGCTCCGTCAACTATAATTGTATTTTCCTTTTCAACTTTAATTTGTCTTGCTCTTCCAAGCTGGTTAAGTTCTGTATCCTTAAGCTCTAAACCAAGCTCATCGCTAATAACCTCTCCACCAGTAAGTATTGCGATATCCTGTAGCATTTCTTTCCTTCTATCACCATAACCAGGTGCTTTAATTGCTACGCAGGTAAAAGTACCTCTTAATTTGTTAACAACTAAAGTAGCTAGAGCTTCACCTTCAACATCTTCAGCAATAATAACTAATTTTTGTCCTTGTTGAACTATTTTTTCAAGAAGCGGTAATATGTCTTGAATATTGCTTATCTTTTTATCAGTAATAAGTATATATGGATCGTCCAATACTGCTTCCATTTTTTCTGTGTCAGTAATCATATAAGGTGAAACATAACCTCTGTCAAATTGCATACCTTCTACAATTTCTAGATTTGTACCCATGGTTTTTGACTCTTCTACAGTAATTACGCCATCATTTGTAACCTTTTCCATTGCATCTGCTATGAGATTACCTATTACTTCGTCATTTGCAGAAATTGATGCAACTCTGGCAATGTCATCTTTACCTTTTATTTTTCTGCTTATCTCTTTTATTCCTTCTACTGAGGTATCAACAGCTTTAGCAATACCCTTCTTAATAATCATAGGATTTGCACCTGCAGCAACATTTTTCAGTCCTTCTCTGACTATTGCCTGTGCAAGCAGAGTAGCTGTAGTTGTTCCATCACCTGCAACATCATTGGTTTTTGTTGCAACTTCTTTAACAAGCTGTGCTCCCATGTTTTCAAATATATCATCAAGTTCTACTTCTTTGGCAATTGTAACACCATCATTAGTAATAGTAGGTGAACCAAATTTCTTTTCTAGTACAACATTTCTTCCCTTTGGTCCAAGTGTAATTTTTACAGTATCCGCCAGTTGGTTTACGCCACTTTCTAGAGCGCGTCTGGCCTCTTCTCCAAATTTAATATCTTTTGCCATAATCTAATCCTCCTCATGTTAGTCTTTTGATTAGTATTTTCTTACTCAACTATAGCAAGAATGTCGCTCTGTCTTAGAATTGTATATTCCTCATTGTCTACCTTTACTTCAGTTCCTGAGTATTTACTTATAATAACTTTATCTCCCACCTTTACTTCCATCTTTACTTCCTTACCATCTACTAGTCCGCCAGGTCCTACAGCTATTATTTCAGCTACCTGAGGTTTTTCTTTAGCTGATCCGGGTAAAACTATTCCACTTTTTGTAGTTTCTTCAACTTCAACCATTTTAATTACTACTCTGTCACCTAAAGGTTTTATGTTCATAACTATGCCTCCTATTAAACTTATTATTAACTTATTAACAAGTTATTAGCACTCACGTTAGTTGAGTGCTAATTACATTATTAATAATAATATATTAACCTTTTTTTAATCAAATATGCATTTTTGCCAAAATATCGCTTTATTAGCAATGTTTATGAAATTTGTTAACTAATCACCATGTTTTCAGCGTTTTGCTTCAATTATCTCCTTTCTCTCAATTCTTCATATATATCTTTGGGCTTTAATCCCTGTTCTACCATAAGTACAAGAGTATGATACACTAGATCAGATATTTCATATCTTAATTCTTCTAAACTCTCATTTTTAGCAGCTATTATGACTTCAGAAGCCTCTTCTCCAACTTTTTTAAGTATCTTGTCAAGCCCCTTCTCAAAAAGATAATTCGTATACGAACCTTCTTTAGGATGCTTTCTTCTATCAACAATTACGTTGTAAAGCTCCTTTAGAATTTCAGCACCCTGATTGATATCTTCTCCGTTTATATTATTAACATCATTATCATTTATTGTTTTATTTACAGGCTTATTTTTAATCTCAGCCTTGATTTCATCCGTTTTTAACTCCTTATTAAACTCCCTATTAAACTCCCTAAAAAAGCAGGTATAATTTCCGGTATGACAAGCAACACCTTGTTGTATAACCTTTAATAGCAAAGTGTCCCCATCGCAATCAGTATTAATACTTTTTACATATTGAAAATGTCCGGATGTTTCCCCCTTCTTCCATAATTTCCCTCTGCTTCTACTCCAATAATGAACTATACCTGTATCTAGTGTTTTCTTTAAACTTTCTTTGTTCATATATGCCATCATTAAAACATCGCTAGAGCTATAATCCTGTACAATAGCAGGAATAAGTCCTTTATCATCAAACTTCAATCCATCTATTAGTTGATTACCCATATTAATTACCCCTTTAATTACCTCTTATTATAAATTTACACCTTTTTCTTTTAGGTATTTTTTAAGTTCTTCTATTTCAATCTCCTTGAAATGAAATAACGACGCTGCAAGAGCAGCATTAGCTTTCCCATCTGTTAGCACCTTATAAAAATGTTCTTTTGTGCCTGCCCCTCCGGATGCTATAACAGGTATACCTATATTTTCTGATACTTTCTTTGTTAGCTCTATATCATATCCATTTTTTGTACCATCTTTATCCATACTAGTTAGAAGGATTTCTCCCGCCCCAAGTCTTTCTGCCTCTAAAGCCCACTCTAATACATCCTTCTCACAGTTTATACTACCACCTTTTATGTAAACGTCCCAACTTGATCCGTCAGACCTTGACCTTGCATCAATTGCAATTATGATTTTATTGCTTCCAAATTGTGTTGCTGCTTCTGTTATCAATTTAGGATTTTTTAAAGCTGCTGTATTTATGGAGACCTTATCTGCACCTGCATTTAATATTCTCTTAATATCCTCTATATCACTAATACCGCCTCCAACAATAAAGGGTATTGATACTTCATCAGCTACTCTCTTTACAGTATCTAGAGTAGTCTTCCTACCTTCTACCGTTGCAGTTATATCAAGGAATACTAGTTCGTCTGCACCGGCAGAGCTATAGGCTTTTGCTATTTGAACTGGATCTCCTGCATCCTTTACATCACAAAATTTTATACCTTTAACTACTCTTCCTTCAAATATATCCATACACGGAATTATCCGTTTCTTTTCTCTCACTACAAGTCACCATCTTCCCTTTCTGCAGCTGCTAATGCTTGTCCTAAATCTATATCACCTGTATATAAAGCTTTTCCAATTATTATCCCTGATACTCCTATCTCCTTAAGAATTTTAACATCTTCAAGCTTGCTTACTCCACCGGAGGCAATAACTTCCATATCAACTGCTTTTACCATCTCTTCAATTGCTTTAAAGTTAGGACCGGATAGCATTCCATCTCTTGAAATATCTGTATAAATAATTGTACGAGCCCCCAACTTTTCCATCTTTTGTGCAAAGTCTATTGAAGTAAATTGACTGGTTTTAGCCCATCCTTCTATAGCAACCATTCCATCCTTTGCATCTATGCCAATTGCAATATTCTTATTAAAAATCTTTAATGCTTCTTTAACAAATTTCGAATCCCTTACTGCAGAAGTACCCAAGATTACCCTTTCGACACCCTTGCTTATAAATATTCCTATCGTTTCCATTGACCTTATCCCGCCACCCAGTTGCATAGGTATACCCAACTTTGCTGCCATTTCGATAATAAGAGAAGCATTTTGTGGTCTACCCGTTCTGGCACCGTCTAGATCAATAACATGTAAATATTTAGAACCAATACTTTCCCACTTTAAAGCTACTTCTACAGGATTATCAGCATATACGGTTTCTTTACTGAATTGACCTTGAACTAATCGAACACACCTTCCATCCATTATATCAATAGCCGGGTAAATTATCATCCTAAACCCTCCCAGGACCTAATATTTTTTATATATTCAATAATTAGTATATTGTTATAATTATTTTACTTCCAATTTTAGCTTATAATTCCACTTTTTTGAGATTCTCACAACTCATTTCCTGTAATCTTCTCATAAGCTTCTAAATATTTCTGTGCTGTGTTTTTTA